>NZ_CP150269.1:85000-140000 GCF_037976825.1 Paenibacillus sp. FSL K6-1330 | reverse complement strand
CGCCGTTGCCTCTCCTTCGATATTGGCATTCGTGGCCAGAATCAGCTCTTTCACTCTCTCATCACTAAGACGTGTCAGCAGCTCCTTCAGACGGATTTCATCCGGTCCGATCCCTTCCATCGGAGATATGGCTCCGTGGAGGACATGATAGTAGCCATCGAATTCCTTCGTACGCTCCATCGCCACAAGATCCTTGGCATCCTGTACAACGCAGATGGTCGAAGCATCCCGGGTCTTGTCCTGACATACCCGGCATGGATCCGTATCGGTGATGTTGCAGCAGACGGAGCAGTAGTGCAGATTCCTTTTGACACTGACTAGCGCTTTGGCAAAATCAATAACGTCATCTTCCTTCATGTTCAGAACATGAAAAGCCAGGCGGGCGGCCGTCTTCGGCCCCACACCCGGCAGTCGCGTAAAGGCGTCGATGAGCTTCGCGATCGGTTCAGGATAGTACAAATGTAACTACTCCTTCTAGGTTAGATTAGAACAAGCCCGGAATTTTCATGCCGCCTGTGAATTTGCCCATATCAGCATTTGCGATTTCTTCAGCCTTGGCAAGTGCATCGTTAACCGCAGTCAGTACCAGATCCTGCAGCATTTCCACATCATCCGGGTCAACTGCCTCAGGCTTGATGTTGATGGACAAAATTTGTTTATGTCCATTCGCTTCCACGGTAACCACGCCACCGCCGGAAGTTCCTTCAACGGTTTTCGTAGCGAGCTCTTCCTGAGCCTTCAGCATTTGCTCCTGCATCTTTTTCACTTGCTTCATCATTTGGTTCATATTATTCATGATTCATCTCTCCTTATAAATAGGGTGCACGTAGGGACGTGCTAGTCTTTTATGACAACGAGGTCTTCTCCAAACAACTGGATCGCCTCATCAATCCATGGTTTCTCCCCACCGGCCTCCGCTTCTTCATGCTCAAGCTTAAGCTCCTCTGCCTGAGGTTTGCCCACTCCTTCTACCGCGTCACTCCAATCACGAAGCATCATGGTAACCAGATGATACGGCTTGCCAAGCGTGGACTCAAGAACCCCTTCAATCACCTGTTTGTTGGCAGGTTTCTCCGTGGTTTCGCGGTGGATGTTGTTTTTAAAAGCGACAAGAACCTTGTCTTCCCATACGGACACAGGTTCTCCATCCATCAGCCAAGCGTGGACCGTCACCTTCTCCTCTTTCACATTCTGCAGAATTTGGGCCCACTGTCGATGAACAGAAGTATAATCCTCCCCCGTTCGGCAAGATATATACTGATCCATATGCTGCGGGATCTTGGCTGATGAAGCTGCTTTCGGTGCCGGTGTACGGGTGGACTTGGCCGGTTCACGTTGACCAGATGCAGGAACACCGTTTTGTATCAGTCGCTCCAGCTTTTTCTCAAGTGAGGCTACATGCTGCTTCAGCTGAGCGAGCTCCCCCGCATCGGCTGTATTCTGAGCTCTGGCCCCACCCGCTGATTGAGTTATACCGGAAAGCTTGAGCAATGCCACCTCAAACAGAGTCTGCGGCTGCGAGGCGTATTTCATCTCACTCTGATACCGGTTCAGCGTATCGATCATTTGAAATAGTTCGTCTCGGCTGAAGGCATTCGCCATCTCCTGAAACTCTGCCGGATTCAAAACCCGGTCGGTCAGCTTATCGGCGCTAGGAACCATCTTGATCATCAGCAAATCGCGGAAATAATACAGGAGATTCTCCATGCATTTATCTGCACTTTTTCCCTCCTGCATGAATTGCTCCACGATCTGCAGCACAAGTCCGGCATCCCCCTGTTTCACGGCACTGGCCAGACGGCCAAACTGCTCCGAGGCAATCCCGCCCGTCATGTCCATGACCTGCTGGTAAGATACCGTGCCTCCTGTGAAGGAGGCAATCTGATCCAGAATGCTCAGTGCATCCCGCATACCGCCATCCGATAGACGTGCTATATACTGCAGTGCTTCAGGCTCTGCCGTAATGCCTTCTTCTCCGCAAATCTGCTCCAGACGCCCGGTCTGTTCGTCCAAGGAAACCCTCCGGAAGTCAAACCGTTGACAGCGTGAGATGATCGTTGCCGGAAGCCTGTGGGGCTCTGTTGTCGCTAGTATAAACATCACGTGTGCCGGCGGTTCCTCCAGCGTTTTCAATAAGGCATTGAACGCTTCCGTCGTCAGCATGTGTACTTCATCGATAATATAAACCTTACGCCGCACCTCGGTCGGTGCGTATTTGACTTTCTCCCGCAAATCACGGATTTCTTCGACACCGCGGTTGGATGCAGCATCGATCTCCTGAACATCCATGACGGCTCCGGACGTTATACGCCGGCAGGCCTCGCATTCATTGCAGGGTTCCTCAGCCGGACCATGCTCGCAGTTCACGGCTTTGGCCAAAATTTTAGCGGCACTGGTCTTGCCCGTACCCCGTGGACCGCTGAACAGGTAGGCATGCGAAACCCGCTGCTCGCGAATGGCATTCTGCAGGGTCTGGATAATATGCTGCTGGCCCACCATGTCGCCGAACGACTGTGGTCGCCAAGCACGATATAACGCGATATGTTCCACTGTGCTTTACCCTCTTTCAACTTCCACTTCACGAGATCGAGAAAACCTTAAGTTTATACTAAACCCGATCCTCGCGTGCTTTACTGTTGCATTCATGGTCATTCCCAGCCAAAAAGGCGTGAGTTTAACGGTTATATTATACTACATTCTATACTACTTTCCCCTGCCTTAGCAAAACGTTTACTTGGAAAACTTTATCCAAAGTGCACATGAAGGATCAGCTTGAATGGATAGCCGTTTCGACAAAAAACACCCTTGCCAATATGGCAAAGGTGTTATGTGCAGATATGTATACCGTGCACCTGTTATTGATAATTGCGATCCGAGCGGCAATCCTGAGCAACAACTCGGGCTAGGCACCCCTCCGGCACAAAAGCGATCTTGCTTATGGCTGCTTCCTTCCGGACCTGACCAGGTTCACAAGTGCTCATTGCGGAGGACCCAACCGTCAACGTTGAGCGCAGGGACCAGCCTCACATCGACAATACCTCTAACAGGAATTCAACCTCGCTACAGCGGATTGCGAGTTACAGGGCACCGCTACCTCCCCGTCTAGCACGGCGAACTTTAGTATATCGCATGGCTATCAAAAAAGCAACCGACGGAAGAAGTTGCATACTCCACCAGCCCTGTAAACAGACAAAAACCCTTCGACCGCAAGGGCGAAGGGTTTGTTTATTAGATACCGTATTTCTTCTTGAATCTATCAACACGACCGCCAGCATCCAGGAATTTCTGTTTACCTGTGAAGAACGGATGACAGTTCGAGCAAATCTCTACACGAAGATCTGGTTTTACAGAACCTGTTTCAAACGTATTACCGCAAGCACAAGTAACTGTAGTAACGTGATATTTCGGTTGAATATCTTGTTTCATTGTAGCTTTCACCTCTTTCCGCCCTGAGCCTCATGCGGACCCAGAGTTATATGGACACATAAATGGAGTATATCACGAGCAAAATGAATGCGCAATAGCTCATACACAAATCATCAGACAAGTCCACAATTGGAATTTCAACCTGTTTTTAACACATCCGATGTTCAGTACGGTTCTGTTAAATAATCGATGGTCTCTTCTTCGGTCTTGCCTGTCCTGCAGGCGGCACATGCGTATAGGAGCCAATCACCACATCTGGCAGCTCCTCTTGCATAATCTCAATCGCCTGCTTCATCCCCAGAATCTCGCCTTGTGCAGGCGGAATAAGCTCGAGATAGCTCTCAGGGTCAATGTTGAGATTGCGGAGCTGAATCAATTTGAGACCCGTGCGGCGGGCAAACTCAATCATGGCTTCCAGCTCTTCCTCGCGATCAGTTACGCCCGGGAAGATCAGATAGTTGATGGAGGTATATACACCTTGATCGGTTGCATAACGAAGAGATTTCTCCACATTGGCCAGCGTATAGCCCCTTGGCTTGTAGTATGCGTTATAATGATCATCCAATGCACTGATCGTGCTGACCCTCATCAGATCAAGACCCGCATCCACGATACCACTGATAAAATCAGTTAGTCCCGCATTGGTATTAATATTGATGTATCCCATATCAGTCTGTGCCCGAACTTCTCTCATGGCTTCTATAATGATCTTCGCCTGCGTGGAGGGTTCTCCCTCACAACCTTGGCCAAAGCTGATGATCGACTCCGGTGTCTTCAGATGCTCCAGCATGACCTGTACCAACTCATCCACTTTCGGACGGAAGTTCATACGGGTCTGTGGCGAGACAAAGCCGCTGTCATCCGGCTGTTCCGAAATACAACCGAAGCAACCGGCATTGCAAGAGTACGATACAGGAACAGCGCCTTCCCAGCGATTCAGGAACGTATTGGAAGCCGTCAGACATTCATAACCTAATGCACAGTTAGACAGATGCTCATAGAGCCGATTCTCCGGATATTTCTCCTTCAGCGTCTTAACCCCAAGCTCAAGATCGTTCAGATCGCAGTTCACCGGGTTCCACTTCTCCGGGTCATCGGATAAACGCGCTGTTGTATAGAAAGCGCCATCCTTCCATACCACCGCCGAGTAACCAAATAGCGGCAGCTTATATTCCTTGTCCGACTTCACGTATCCTGGCAAGCACAACCGGGTATAGCCTTGCGGCAACAGCGCTCCGACAGCAGTGTACCCGTCCTCAAGCGGCATCATATCACCAGTCTCTGGATCCATTCCGATCGCTCGGGTGCTCGGTAGTCCGACCAATGTAGCCCCCTCTGGCAAAGGGATTAATTCATCATCCAATATCTCAACGATCATATCTCCGCTGCGGGCAAGCCCAAACAGATCAGAATGATCATATACATTCCCTTGCTCATCTGCATAAACCAAATACATGTTGATCTCCTATTCTCCGGTTGATTCAGGACTTAGCTCTGAGGGGCCGTCGCAGCCGATGCGCGCGATGGGCGTCTAGCTGTCTGGCTCTGAGTCCCGGTTCCGCTCCCGTTATTGGCATTCACATCAAATGATGCCAAGAACTCCGCGTTATTCTTGCTGTCACGCATTTTTTTGAGGAATCCTTCCACAAAGTCAGCAGAGTCGTTCATATTTTTACGGATCGCCCAAATGGTATCCAATTCATCCTTGTTCAGCAGCACCTCTTCACGCCGGGTACCGGAGCGACGAATGTCGATCGCCGGAAAAATACGGCGTTCCGCAAAGCGGCGGTCCAGATGCAGCTCCATGTTGCCTGTCCCTTTAAATTCCTCATAAATAATGTCATCCATCCGCGATCCGGTTTCAACCAAGGCTGTAGCCAGAATCGTCAAACTTCCGCCTTCCTCCACGTTACGCGCCGAACCGAAGAAACGTTTCGGACGATGGAATGCCGCAGGATCAATACCGCCACTCAGCGTTCTGCCGGACGGAGGAATGACCAGGTTGTACGCACGGGCAAGACGGGTGATGCTGTCCAGCAATATAACAACGTCCTTCTTATGCTCCACCAACCGCAAGGCACGGGACAATACCAGTTCCGCCACTTTAATATGGTTCTCCGGAAGCTCGTCAAAAGTAGAAGCAACCACCTCGCCCTTAACGGAACGCTGCATATCCGTCACTTCTTCAGGCCGTTCATCGATGAGTAAAACAAACAGTTCAATCTCTGGATTGTTGGTTGAGATGCTGTTGGCGATTTCTTTTAAGAGGAGCGTTTTCCCTGCTTTTGGCGGTGCTACGATTAAACCGCGTTGTCCTAAACCTACAGGTGCAAGCAGATCCATAATTCGGGTTGACAACTGATTAGGGGATGTTTCAAGAACAAGCTTTTCTTGCGGATATAGAGGAGTCAAGGCTGGGAAGTGCAATCGTTCCGCTGCGACGGCAGGATTCTCACCATTCACGGCGTTGACCTGCAGCAGCCCGAAGTAACGTTCGTTCTCTTTAGGTGTCCGGCATTTGCCCGAAACCAAATCTCCGGTCCTTAAATCAAATTTACGAATCTGGGAGGCCGAAATGTAGATGTCCTCCGTGCTCGGTAAATAGTTGATCGGTCTAAGAAAACCGTAACCTTCCGGCAAAATCTCAAGTACGCCCTCCATGAACATCAAGCCGCTCTGTTCGGCCTGCGCCCGGAGAATGGCAAATATCAATTCTTTTTTCTTCAACTGGCCATAATAAGGGATCTGATACTTTTTGGCCAGCTTATACAGATCCGTCAGCTTCATGCCTTCCAAATCGGCTATTTGTAAATCCATTCAATAACCACCTATTCAATTATTTGTTTCTGTCACAGCAAGTCCTGCTGCATGTAGTCTATTATTCTATGAGAGCTTTACTAGGAGCATTACCCAAATCAGAGGGAGATATGCAGTTTTAACCACACATTTCCCTCGTTTTGGTAAAAAAAATCATTCTTCCTCAGTTTCACGCCATACGTCGGCACCCAGCATACGCAGATTGGATACCAGATGGTCATAGCCGCGGTCAATGAATTCTACACCACTTACCTCCGTTACCCCTTCGGGTACGGTTAGTCCAGCAATGACAAGAGCCGCGCCTGCGCGCAGGTCGGTCGCCTTGACTTTGGCTGCGTTCAGCGGACCACCTTCTATAATAGCAGAGCGTCCCTCCACGCGGATTTTGGCGCCCATGCGAACTAACTCCGGAACATGTTTAAATCGGTTACTATATACAAAATCACTAAGGACACTGACGCCTTCCGCTTGCGTAAGCAGGCTGGTCATCGGTGATTGCAAATCCGTTGCAAATCCAGGATATATAAGCGCCTTAACGTCCACATGCTGGTATCGATCCTTACCGATCACGCGAATGCTTTCGTCCAGCTCCTCAATACCAACACCCATCTCGATCAGCTTGGCCGTAAGGGCTTCAAGATGTTTCGGGATGACATTGTCAATCAGAACATCGCCGCGTGTAGCTGCGGCAGCAATCATATATGTACCGGCCTGAATCCGGTCTGGAATAATGGAATGTCGGCAGCCATGCATCTCGGTTACGCCTTCGATCCGGATCGTTTCCGTTCCGGCGCCCTTAATGACAGCTCCCATGGAATTCAAAAGTGTTGCAACATCTATAATTTCAGGCTCTTTCGCCGCATTTTCAATAATTGTGGAGCCTTTGGCCTTAGCAGCCGCCAGCATAATATTAATCGTTGCACCAACACTGCTCACATCCAGATAGATCTTCGCGCCCCGCAGCTCTTTGGCATGCAGATGAATCGAACCGTGTTCATTGGTGACGGTTGCGCCAAGCGCTTCAAAGCCCTTGATGTGCTGATCGATGGGACGAGGTTCAAAATTACAGCCGCCCGGCAGGCCGATCACGGCTTCTTTAAATCTTCCAAGCATGGCGCCCATCATATAGTAGGACGCGCGCAGTTTCTTAACGGGTCCGTTAGGCATCGGAATAGATTTGATATCAGAAGGGTCAATTCTCATCTGATTGCCTTCCCATGAAACTTGCCCGCCCAATTCTTCCAAAATCTCAGCATATACAGCCACATCGCTGAGAAGCGGCAAATTATCAAGTACGACTTCCGATTCCGCCAGGATTGCGGCGGGAATTAACGCAATAGCACTGTTTTTGGCACCACTGATTGTTACAGTACCTCGCAGTGGGCGTCCACCGCTGATCATCAATTTTTCCATAAGCTTTCGGGTCCCCCTACATCACTTCGCAGCCGGAAATGGTTCTGATGGCCGTCATACAAGAAAAACGTCTTATCGACGTTCCTAAAGGATGACAGACCGCATTTTGCGTTCTTTTTTGTTCTCGATTATCCGGTTGTGAAGCTCACAACCCGCTTGTACTTTTGATACTTAATAAATGAAATGGAAAAACACCGGCTATGCGGTGTGCTTTCCATTTCATTGTATACTACAGCATAAGACAGCCTAAATATCTTAGGTGATTCCAATCATCATGTTGTGGCCACTAGACTACAAGCGACTTTATTAGGCTTGATTGTTGGAACCAAACTCACGGATTTTGCCAACCACAGTTTCCTTGATTGCCTCACGGCCTGGTTTCAGGAATGTGCGTGGATCGTAAGCTTCTGGTTTAGCAGCAAGCACTTCACGAACAACTTTAGAGAAAGAAATTTGGTTCTCGGTGTTCACGTTGATTTTGGAAGTACCCAAGGAGATAGCTTTCTTGATGTCATGCGTCGGGATGCCTGTACCACCATGAAGCACCAACGGAAGTTTCACAGCATTGCGAATCTCTTCCATCTCTTTGAAACCAAGGTTTGGTTCGCCTTTGTAAGGACCATGAACAGAACCAAGTGCAGGCGCCAATGTGTCGATGCCTGTCTCGTTCACGATGCGCACGCAATCGTCCAGCTTCGCGTACATTACATCACCGATGACGTCATCTTCTTGTCCACCGACCATGCCGACTTCAGCTTCAACGGAAACGCCTTTGGCATGAGCATACTCAACGACTTGTTTCGTTGTTGCAATATTCGTCTCAATCGGGCTGTGGGAATCATCGATCATAACCGAAGTGAATCCTGCATCGATTGCTTCTTTACATTTCTCAACACTTGAACCGTGGTCAAGGTGAATGGCAACAGGAACTGTCACTTTCAGGTCCTCCATCAAACCTTTTACCATGTGTACGACGGTGCTGAATCCACCCATATAACGAGCTGCGCCTTCGGAAACACCAAGAATTACTGGTGATTTCTCTTGCTCAGCCGCTTCAAGAATCGCATATGTCCACTCCAGGTTATTGATGTTGTATTGACCAACAGCATATTTACCTTCAAGTGCTTTGTTCAGCATGTCTGTCATTGATACTAATGGCATGGTTTCATCCTCCTATAGATGCTTAGTTTGTCTATGGTTTTTAGCCGATATAACACACGGACTTATTATACCACATCGCGTCATAAATACTAAACAAGCATTTCCTAAAATGCTGCGAAGGACCTCACATTCTGACAAAAAAAAGAATTCCGCCCTTTGAGCAGAATTCATCATTCAACCGATATTATTGGCGGTCCCTTTCAGCTGCATATTGACGGCTTGCCGCATCTCATCAATATCAAAGGGTTTGGTAAAATGCATCAACGCACCAAGATCGGTTGCTTCCTTGATCATGTCAAGCTCTCCATAGGCAGTCATCATGATCACCTTAATGTCCGGATTCATCTGTTTAATATGCTTCAAAATCTCAAGCCCGTCCATTCCAGGAATTTTCATATCCAGCAGCACCAAATCCGGGGTATGCGTCTTCACAATTTCAAGTGCAGCCTTGCCATTCGCCGCTTGAAACGTCTCATATCCTTCACTGCTGAACACTTCTACAAGCAAGATGCGGATACCATTCTGGTCATCCACAATCAGCACTTTGTGTTTGCTTTCTTTGCTCATCCCTTCAACCTCCCCGATACTTAAATCGTACAATGAGTATATGCAAACTCGAAAGTTCCTAACTTTCCCATAAACCGACCATTATTTGTATTCGCTTGTAGATGTCGAATTCCTTCCTGTCCTAAAAAAACTAAGAAAAAAAGATGTATGAATTTGTTGTATCCGAAAGCGACAGCTCTGGACATCCGATCTGAACGTCAGCTTACCCTGTCCACAGTTATGACAACGGCTTTATACGCAAAAAAGAGCCTCTGCAAAAGAGGCTCTTCCCATTATGCCTGATGCTGGATCGAGGCTTTTACAAATTCACGGAACAGCGGCTGCGGACGGTTCGGACGGGACGTGAATTCCGGATGGAATTGCACAGCAAGGAACCAAGGGTGTCCTGGCAGCTCTACAATTTCTACCAGACGTCCATCCGGAGAAGTACCGGATATACGCAGGCCTGCTTTTTCAATATCTTCGCGGTATTGGTTATTGAACTCATACCGGTGGCGATGTCTTTCATAAACCAGCTCGTCCTGGTAGCAGGACTCTGCAAGCGATCCTGGAACCAGCTTACATGGATACAGACCCAGGCGCATCGTTCCGCCAAGATCCTCAATATCCTTCTGCTCCGGCAGCAGGTCAATGACTGGATATTCGGTAGCCGGATCAATTTCCGAGCTGTTCGCGCCGTTCAGGCCGACAATCGAACGGGCATATTCAATAACGGACACTTGCATCCCAAGACAAATGCCGAAGAATGGAATATTGCGTTCGCGAGCATAGCGGATCGCGCTGATCTTGCCTTCGATACCCCGATCTCCAAATCCACCCGGTACAAGAATACCGCCAATCCCACTTAACGCCTCTTCCACGTTGTCTGCCGTAATTTCTTCGGCATTCACCCAGCGGATCTTCACATCGGCATTAGCATCAAAGCCTGCATGAGACAGGGATTCAACAACACTGAGGTAGGCATCGTGCAGTGCGACATACTTACCGACAATCGCAATCTCAACGGTCTTCTCCAGCTTGGATACACGCTCCACCAGATCCTCCCACTCGCTCATATCCGGCGCAGGGGTGGTCAATTTCAAATGATTGACAACAATTTCATCAAGGCCTTCTTCACGCAGATTCAGCGGTACCTCATACAGCGAGGAGGCATCGCGACACTCTACAACCGCGTTAGGGTCGATGTCGCAGAAGAGCGCGATTTTTGCTTTCATCTCGGTTGAAAGCTCATGCTCCGTACGGCACACGATAACATTCGGCTGAATGCCGATACTGCGGAGTTCTTTTACACTGTGCTGGGTCGGCTTCGTTTTCACTTCACCGGCTGCCTTAATATATGGAATGAGGGTTACATGAATATACATCACGTTCTCACGGCCAACGTCACTCTTAATCTGACGAATAGCCTCAAGGAAAGGAAGGCTTTCGATATCGCCAACCGTACCGCCGATTTCGGTAATAACCACATCCGAACCCGCTTCACGGCCTGCACGGAACACACGCTCCTTGATTTCGTTCGTAATATGAGGGATTACCTGCACGGTACCGCCCAAATATTCTCCCCGACGTTCCTTGCTGATAACAGAAGAGTATACTTTCCCTGTTGTCACATTGCTGTTCTTCGACAGGTTAATATCGATGAAGCGCTCATAGTGTCCCAGGTCCAGGTCGGTTTCCGCACCGTCGTCCGTAACGAATACTTCGCCATGCTGGTAAGGACTCATGGTGCCTGGATCTATATTAATGTACGGATCGAATTTCTGAATCGTTACCTTGAGCCCTCTGTTCTTAAGCAATCTACCGAGCGAAGCGGCGGTAATTCCCTTACCAAGAGATGACACGACCCCGCCTGTTACAAAAATATACTTTGTCACTGTTAAAAACCCTCCTATATAATCTCCATAACTTCAGGCGACATATGATGTTTATCCTAACCCGTTTTCCCCTGATTCATCAGAGGGACCAACAAAAAGCATCGCTCGCTTCCAAAAATGGTGAGCGAGCTGACCTCCGACCTATTACAAACCGCATATATTGACGCTTAAATGATCCTCATATCGAGCCGCTTAACCCGGCATACGTTATGAGGCTTCAAGACGAGCGGTTTCCATACCTCATCTTAAACAACTTGGAATATTCACTGCAAGAAACCATGAAAGTCCAGTCCACACAGGAAGGATGCTTCCACAGCCCAAAGAAAAAATGTCTATCGACAAACTTCCAGAAGACAGACCGCTTTTGATAAGGTAGTTCTCTAGCGTTATTAGGTCCAGAAGCTAGCGTCATTTACACTTTCTGAGCCTTAAAAACAAAAAAAGTGACCCCGAAAAAATAACGGGGCACTTTTATATTAAACATATTTAATCCACAATCATAAGCCCAAGCAATAGTTTACTCTGTGCCTTGTCTGCTTGTCAAGAGAAGAAGCAACCTCAAAATTGCCCAATTGGCTGACACTGTAAAACACAGTCATTATCAGCGCAGACAAGTCCTAAAGACCCTGCTGTATGACGGATTAATCCTTATCGTCTTCCTCAAAGGCTTCCTCTTCCAGATCATCTTCCTCTTCGGATTCCGAATCCTCGTCATCCAATTCGTCATCATCCAGAACAACCTCTTCGTCTACATCGTCCTCGGCATCGTCATCATCCGGGAAGAGATCATCGTGATCATCATCTTCGTCATCGATGCTGTCGAAATCCTCCTCGGCATCGTCACCGCTGTAAGTCTCCTCTTCATCGGTGAAGTCATCGTCATCATCATCTTCATCGTTGATGATCCGCGGACGCTTGGCGTTCGCAATCGGATCTTCGGACTTCTCCAGCGGATACCAGCGCTTTAGTCCCCACAGATTCGTTCCTACACATGCGAAACGTCCGTCTATATTGATCTCGGTATATAACTGGGCAATCGTTTCGTTAATTTCCTTTTCCGTAAAGCCACGAAGCTTGGCCACCTCATTCATAAGGTCACGGTAATAATACGGCGTATTCGCCGCCTTCAGAACCATAAAAGCCAGGTCAACCATTGGGATTTCCTGAATCTTCTCCGGATCGATCTTTAAATTGAGCGGATTACTCACTAACGCACACTTCCTCTCACACAATCTTCACGTTATACCCTCAACATATCCATTATCAAAACTAAGTAAAACCTATTTGGAAATAAAAATCAAGTTTTTATGCACCATTACCCATCAGATACCAAAAAGGAAAAAGACGGAGACAATTGTCCCCGTCTTCTGACTGTACCCGCCCCAAGGATCGACTCCTTACGGGATTAGATAAGAGAACCTTGATGTTCTCTTCATGTATCTTATGTTAGCCCTGCTGCTTTGACACGGTAAACAGGGCCTATTTCCCGGAAAAAGGGCAACATCCCATTCGGGCACTCTCCCCGGTTCATACAATACTGAAGCAACGGTTCATCGGGAAGGGAGATTGCCACATATGGATTACACCCGGATCATGCAATCACTACTTACAGAGACGAACCCTATGCGGAACGTCCGGGAAATGAACCGGCGGCTCCTTACGTTTCATGACCCTAAGCTGTACCAGGAATGTATCCGCGAATGGAATCGACTTGTCGGGAAAAGGCGTTTTCCGAGTTCGGTCAGCTATTCGCCGCTTACCCGCACCATCATCGCTCCAGCTCCCCAAACCGCGAAGTTTGAGTCGGAGTTTCAGAATGAACTGATGGTTGAAGAGGATGAACAGGTTCATATCCATGCCATACAGGGGACAATTGGAACGTTAACCGGGATCCCATGGGGTATCAAGCAAATCAAAGCCCCTCAAGCCTGGTCGGTCTCGACAGGACACCGCATGAAGATTGCCGTTATCGACACGGGGGTGGATTTCGCTCACCCCGATCTGAAGTATTCGCTGACTCGAGGGGTTAACCTCGTCCACCGAAACCTACCGCCATATGATGACAATGGGCACGGAACACATATTTCGGGTACCATCGCTGCTGCGAACAGCACGCAGGGAATGATTGGCGTTGCTCCAAGATCTGTAGTGTATCCAGTCAAAGCCTTTGATCATAACGGATCCGCCTTTGTGTCGGACATCATTCTGGCCATCGACTGGTGCGTGCGGTCCGAGATCGATATCATTAATATGAGTTTCGGTATGCAGACCCGAAGCCGTACGCTGCTGGATATTGTAGGCAAGGCCAACCAAGCAGGCGTCATTATTGTAGCCTCCTCCGGCAATGACGGTAAGCGCCGTACCGCGGACTATCCTGCCCGTTATCCTCAAACCATATCCGTCGGAGCTACCGACCGCAACCGGAAAATCCCTTCCTTTAGCAATCGTGGACAATTTGTCGATATTTATGCACCTGGAGATAAAATCGTGTCCGCGTGGCTGCAAGGAAAATACCACGAGATGAGTGGCACCTCCATGGCGACTTCCCACGTCAGCGGAGCGATTGCCCTACTGCTTGCGCAGAAGCCCGACCTGAAAAAAACGGCTACCCTTAAGGCCCTGCTGCGACGCACCTCCTCTCCCCTTAAGCTCAAAAAAGGACACAGCGCCTCCGATGGAGAGGTAAATGCCTTGAAATTTTTGCGCGAGGGCATGAAATTATAAACTGATTCTTCAACAACTATAAAAGAATGTCCGTTTACAAATTAAAAACAGCCGCCTTTCCTCGGAAAGACGGCTGTTGTCACATATTAAAGCAAAAATCCATTACATCCGTTCCGGCGCCGATACGCCCATCAGGCGAAGCACGTTAGCGATGACCGCACGAACAGCTCGAAGCAAAGCCAGGCGAGCCTGCGTTTGATCCGCATCCTCCGTAATCACGCGCTCGGCTCGATAGTAGCTGTGGAACAAGGAAGCCAGCTCATATACATACCGAATGAGTCGGTGCGGAGCATAGTTCTCAGCAGCAAGCGACACTTCCTGCGGGAGCTCTCCTATTTTGCGCAAAATGTCGTACTCATGCTCGGTTGTAAGAACGCTCAGGTTCGCTTCGGAAAGCGGCAGGAGGTTAACGCCTTGCTCCTCCGCTTGGCGGAATACGCTGCAAATACGTGCGTGGGCATACTGAACATAGAAGACCGGATTCTCATTGGACGTAGACACCGCCAGATCCATATCGAAATCCAGGTGGGAGTCCATGCTGCGCATGGTGAAGAAATAGCGGATTGCGTCCACGCCGACTTCATCCATCAGATCTTCCATCGTGACCGCTTTACCGGTACGCTTGGACATTTTCACCTTCTCGCCATCCTGGAACAGACTGACCATCTGGGCGATCAATACAATTAATTTGTCCGGATCATTGCCGAGTGCCTCCATAGCAGCCCTCATCCGTGGAATATAACCATGGTGATCGGCTCCCCAAATATTAAGAATCTTGTCATAGCCGCGCTCGTATTTATTGCGGTGGTATGCAATATCCGGCGTCAGGTAAGTATAGGTTCCGTCATTCTTCACGAGGACGCGGTCTTTGTCGTCCCCATAGTCAGTTGTACGAAGCCAGGTTGCCCCATCCTTCTCATAAGCTTCGCCCTTCGATTTCAGCTCTTCCAGGGATTTCTCCACAAGTCCATTCTCGTACAGGGATGTCTCACTAAACCATTCGTCAAAATGAACGCGGAATCGATTCAAATCGCGTTTGATTTTATCCAGTTCCTTCTCAAGTCCGAACTGACGAAGGAATGCCGTTCTCTCGCCTGGATCCATGGACAGCAAAGATTCGCCCTTCTCAGCTACAAGCTCTTTGGCAAACCCTTTGATATCTTCGCCGTGGTATCCATCTTCCGGCATTTCGGCATCCTGGCCGAGCTCCTGCAAATAACGGGCTTCGAGGGATTTAATCAGGTTCACCACTTGGTTGCCAGCATCATTGATATAGTATTCGCGCGTAACCTCGTATCCTGCAAAATCAAGCACATTGCAGAGGGCATCGCCTACCGCTGCTCCGCGGGCATGTCCCAGGTGCAGACTTCCGGTGGGATTAGCGCTGACAAACTCCATCTGAACCTTTTGCCCCTCGCCCGTAGCAATCCGTCCGTAGTTGTCACCCTGTTCTTCTACCAATGCAACGATCGGATAGAGGTATCCCTTGTCCAAGGTAAAGTTAATGAATCCGGGTCCGGCTATTTCCGCTTTTTCAATCGAAGCTTTCGCCATATCCAAATGTTCCAAGATAGCCTCCGCAATTTGCCGCGGGTTCTTCTTGGCGATTCGTGTCAACTGCATCGCTACGTTCGTAGCCAAGTCGCCATGCGACTTATCCTTGGGAACTTCCAGCGTTATGCCCGGCAATTCCTCACGGGAAACCAGTCCTGCAGCAACGGCAGCGTCAGCCACCGCTTCTGCAACCAGCCCGTTAATGTGATCTAATGGATTCATTGTCATGATTCATGTGCCTCCTGAATAGTCAAACTAATAGAAAAGTGTCCTGATAACTCGCCCGACACATATAAATCGTACGCCCAAGCCGCTCGTCCGGACACGCCTTCAAGCGCTAGCTCCAGACGCTGCGTGTACGTAGAGAGATTAAATGAAGTGAACGGGGAGCGGTAATACCCCGGCAATCGCTGGCCTAACCGAAACGACTGCTCGGACTCCACCTCGCCGTGACGAATCAATTTCAGCTCGTCCTCCGTCAGCTTAAGCATCGCCCGGGTCTCCCCTTGATGCGGTCCAAGCGCTGGTTCTGTATAGCGAACATACAGGACATTCCCTTTAATAAACGCCTCCGCCGGAAGCTCCTGTATCGTATTCTCCCCTTCGTGAAGGCTTTGAAGACGGATGCTCACTTGTTTTCGGTCGTTCATGTATGTTCCTCTTTTCCTTGCCTATTGTATTACTATATCCAGTATAGCCTTGCAATTCAAATGAGGATTTTAGCAAATGTGAAGAAAAAGCCTATCCACGTGCTTACCCGGAAAACCGACCGCATCCTCAATCCCCGTATTTCTCGGCCCATTGCTTGTGCCATTCACTATAACTTACTTCTGTGATTTCCTTGCCAAAATAAGCTGCCGGATCATGGCTCTACACACTCCATGTTTGAATATAAGGGTCATTCTACGATCAGAATACCAAAATATCACATGCTGTGGGCGTAACCCGACAAGAATATGCCTGATTCGTAACGAATCAGGCATGCGCTATCGTATAAGTTACAGCGGGAGCAGGGATACCTTCTCCTGCGTTTCCAGCTTGGCCACCATGTCGTTCCAGGCCTGTGGTTTCTCAGGCAGCACAGAATAGTAACGTTTCAGGAAGTTCACGATCAGCTCTGCAGGCAATTCATTGACAGTATCATCGCCCGGCATGAAGCAGAAGTCGAGCCCGCTCACCGCTTCGCCATCATTATTCCAGGATGGGTGAACGTAGGCGATATCCGTGCGTTTGTAGCCAAGATGCGACAGCACCTCGCGGCGAACGAACGGATCCATCGGCTTTACCCCGCCGAATGCATAGTCCTGTACCCGATATGGATCGTAGATCTCGGCAAACATGCCGAACAACGCTTTGCCGTTTGCGGCCGCCAGCTCATTCAGATCCTTCAAGCGATGCTGTGCCAGGAATCGGCCGATACCAAGCCCTTCGCGCCCGATAATAGTAAAATCGGTCATCGCTACATTCCAATCCTCGTAATAGCGGTATTCCGTAGTGCCCACCACTTCGTCCTCATGCAGGGCAACAAACACCCGAATACCCGGATCCTCCAGCGGTTCTTTCCATAGGCTGAATTCCAGCACCTCTTCCGGAGGGAACACGTCCTTCATCAGATTGTGCATTTTGCGGAACAAAGGATCGTCGATGCTTGTAATACGGATATATTCCATCAAATAAAAGCCTCCTTATATATGTAATAAAAAAATCCATCTTTATATATGAAGTCCATTCATTATCGTTCAAGCGAAACTTCTTCATCCTCTAAACGGATTCTTCCATTCCATCAGAGCCCCATAATTGCAGGATTCCTCATCCTCCAAATACTCCGCTGCCACCCCGACGGGCGTCCGGCCGCAACGCAGCAGGAAGGTAATCACCGGATCCTTGAGATCTCCTCGGACAACAGCGTCCAGATACTCCGCAGCCGACATTTCATGGGCATGCCGATGATAGCCGGGCATCCGTCCGCCGCCAAGCAGTCGGTCCAGTCCCCGATTCACCGTCACATGATACAGCGACTGAATCAACCATTTGCCGAGTCCAAGCTTACGGAAGCGCGGCCTGACACAAATGTCGGCAATGTATAGCGTATTCCCGTCCGGCTTATGGGTCCGGATATACCCGTTATCCGTGGTCTCCGCCCAGGAGTGCGCAGGCTCCCATGGATCGTAATCCACAATGAGCGAGGTAATCGACCCGGCGAGCATCCCGCCCACTTCAACGCACAGAGCGCCCTCAGGGAATAAAGTGACGTGCTGATTCAGCTGCTCCTTGTTCCACCACTGCTCCGGCGGATATGGGGGCGGGAACGTCTCGGATTGAATGAAGATCAGCTCGTCAAAATCCGCTTCCGTGTAGCTTCGAATGACAACCGGCACCGGCCGAGCGTCGTCAAATACATAAAACTGTTGATGAAACCGGGCCATTTCCTCTGCACCGCCTTTGTCCTATTTTCCTCACGTGCTGATAAACGGGCTTATTCCCAATCCGGATACAAATCCGTGCGGCGATCGCGCCATGTCGTGACGGATCCCTTCTCGCGCACTTGATACAATAAATCCAGATCAAGATCGGCGGTAATGATCATGTCGTTGTTCAGCTCTCCCTCGGCCAGCAGGCCCTGCGGAGGAAACGGGATATCGTTCGGGGTAATGATGGCCGCCTGTCCGAAGTTGGCACGCATCAGATCCACGGTTGGCAGCGAGCCAACGGTACCGGTCAGCACCACATAGATTTGATTCTCAATGGCGCGGGCATGGCTGGTATAACGCACGCGGTGAAATCCGTGCCGATCATCCGTACAGGACGGACAGAAAATGACGTCGGCCCCTTTAGCCTTGGCCATGCGCACAATCTCAGGGAATTCGATGTCATAGCAGGTCAGCATCGCAATGGTGCCTTTTTCCGTCTCGAACACTTCGAGTCCTTCACCCGCTCCCATATTCCATCCGCTAATCTCCGAAGGCGTGATATGGATCTTGGCTTGCTCCGCAATGCGGCCGTCCGGATAGAACAGATGCGCTACATTGTACAGCTTCCTTTCCCGGCGAATGACGTGCGTCCCGCCAATGATATGCATGTTATATTGCTTCGCAAAGCCTTGAAACAGCTCGCGGTAACGGTCTGTGAAATCCGGAAGATCATTGATCGTCAATGCCTTGCCCTGATCATCCCCGATGGACATCAGTTGGGTTGTGAAAAATTCCGGAAACAGCACAAAATCGACTTCAAATTCCTCCGCCGTCCGGATATAATGCTCCGACTGACGGGCAAAATCGTCAAAGGATTGAATGGTGTGCAGATGATATTGCACGGCAGAAACGCGGAATTTCATGCTTCTCCTCCTTAGGCATGGTTAGATGCTTTCATTATATCGGATTCCGGGCTTCGAGAACATGGGGACATGAAGTCATCATCCCTGGGAAACCATAATCTTGTGAAGCGTGCTTACAACACACTCAAAACGGCTATCATCAAACCCACCTGCGACAAAGAAAGTTCAATTTATGAAAAAATACATGTCATTCATACCCACGCTTAACAATTCTCCTGTATACTGTCGTATGTAAGCCTCTTGTCTACACTATGAATCTCGGCCCTTACAAGCATATATTGCAGCCTATTTAACTTTGGGCTGACTGCTTACAAAATTATAATGTGAGGTGTTCTGTTCACAATGATTACTCGTTCGATGGATTGGCTTCAGCAACATGACCACCTTATCTTCCGCTGGTTAAACCGCAAGATCAGCAACAAAACGGTGGATTCGATGCTCGCGCTGGTCACCCATATGGGGGGTGCTATCTTTACCATTGTGCTGACACTTTCGATAGCGTTTTTTGCACCTGAGCCATGGAATACGATGGGGTGGCAGAGTTTTATTGCACTTTCACTCAGCTTCCTGATTACGGCCCTCATCAAAAGGAAGATGCGGCGCATCCGGCCCTATCTGGCACTTGAAAAGGTACGGTTCGAAAAAAAACCGATGAAGGACCATTCGTTTCCTTCCGGACACTCGACGGCCATCTTTTCCATTATCACGCCGTTTCTGTTTATAACACCCTGGCTGTCATTGCTCTTGATCCTGCTGGCCCTTACGGTCAGCCTGTCACGCATTTATCTTGGCTTTCACTATCCTTCGGATTGTTTGGCAGGCTGTTTCGTCGGAACCACCTCGGCGCTGCTTATCGTACTCAGTTAAAAACAGGTATCCCCACATGGCTTTACGGCTATGGATGGGATGCCTGTTTTTTTGTTCCTCCCCGCACTTTGTAAATTTCCCGAAAAAAGATTGAACCATTTGGGCTGGTAAATCGTACTAACTAAGTACATTCATAATAAGGAGGTATTTATTCATTGAAGAAAAGACTATCACGGATGCTCGTAACCCTTCTCGCAGTCACACTGGTTCTTCCTGCTGGGGTAATGGCAGCAGATAACAGCCAAGTTGCTGCTGGAGGAGGCCTTCAGAAAACCGCCGCAGAGAAAGCCAAGCTGCTCACCGAGACTTATGGTACGACAAGCGTTCAATATGCCCTTATCGACAACGGAGTGATTACCGTGTCCGGTCAAGCGGGCGTCAATGATATCGAAGGAAAGAAACCGCTGACCAAGGAAACGATGTATGGCATCGGCTCCACGAGTAAAGTGTTCACCGCCGCTGCGGTCATGAAATTGGTGGATGAGGAGAAAATCAACCTGGATACGCCTCTGGTTCAGTACATACCCGAATTCACGATGAAAGACGAACGTTACAAAAAAATCACGCCGCGCATGCTGCTCAACCATTCCTCCGGACTGCAGGGTTCCAGCCTGAACAATGCATTTTTGTTCGAAGATAATGACCCTCATGCACATGACACGCTGCTGAAGCAGCTGTCCACCCAAAATCTGAAAGCAGACCCGGGTGCATTTTCCGTTTATTGTAATGATGGATTCACGCTAGCTGAGATACTGGTAGAGAAAGTGAGCGGCAAGGAGTTTACCGCATTCATTCATCAATCTTTTACCGAGCCGTTAGATTTGGACCACACGAAGACATCCCAAGATACGTTGGAGTTAAGCCAAATGGCGGGTCTGTATTTTCCTACTCACCAAGGACAGCTTCCTAACGAGACGGTCAATGTGATCGGAACCGGCGGCATCTATTCTACGGCTGAAGACCTGGTGCAGTTCGCGCAGATCTTCACTGGGGAAGCCGAAGGCATTCTTTCCGACAAATCCGTTAAAGCCATGGAGCAGGAAGAATATAAAAAAGGTCTGTGGCCCGAAGATGCCGATAACTCGTTCGATTACGGACTCGGCTGGGACAGCGTGAGACTGTTCCCGTTTAACCAATATGACATGAAAGCCGTAACCAAAGGCGGAGACACTATCCTGTATCATGCTTCGCTCGTAGTTCTTCCAGAGCAAAATATGGCTGCCGCCGTATTATCTTCCGGGGGTTCCAGCTCAACCAACCAATTGTTGGCCAACGACATTCTGCTGCATGCCCTTAAGGAAAAAGGCACGATCAAGGAATTCAAGCCGGAAAAATCATTCGGCAAACCAGTCAAGGCCGACATGCCTAGCGACATCGCCAAAAATGCAGGTTACTATGGCGTGACGAATCAGCAGATGAAAGTCGATATCAAGGACGGCGAACTGTCCATTACCGTACCGATGGTGCCAGACTATCCTGCAGAGAAATATGTATACACTGCAGATGGAACATTTGTCAGCGCGGATGGCAGCACGAAGGTTAGCTTTGTCAAAGAAAAGAATGACCGCCTCTACTTGTGGGTAAGACAATATGTAACGATTCCTGGACTTGGGCAAATGGCTTTATCGCATTATACCGCCGAGAAAATGGAAGCGAACCCGTTATCCAAGGAGACCGCTGCCGCTTGGGCCAAGCGGGAAGGCGAAACGTTCTATCCATTGAACGAGAAATTCACATCGCTGATGTACTTCATCACGAAACCGACGGTAGAGATTAACAGCAAGAGTGGTCTGGAAGGATATCTGATCGACAAGAAGATCATCGACTCGGATACCGCAGTAAGCCAGCATCAGGTTCCGGCGATCGGCAGCCGGGATACGTCCGAATTCCGTTTCTATAAGGAAAAGGGCGTAGAGTATCTCGAAGGGGCAGGTTCCCTGTTTGTGAGCGGTAAGGACGTTAAGCCGCTTTATAAAGGAAAAAAATCAACCGTTACCCTGCAAGCCGATGGCTATGCCAAATGGTACACCGTCCCTAAACAAGCTGCAGGCAAAACGATGACCGTCACCCTGCCGGCACAAGGCGCATTCGCCGTGTATGACGAAAAAGGTGCCGTTGTGAACTACAGCATCGTCAGCGGCAGTAATGAAGTGAAGCTCCCAGCCAATGGAGCTGTCGTATTTGCCGGTGCTCCAAGCTCCGCATTCGGTATCACCCTGAAATAACACGAAAGCAAGCAACCCGATTAGCCGCTAGGCTTACGTAGGGTTGCTTGCTTTTTTTACTGCCAAGGGACGTTGTGAGGCGCGGCAGCCTGTCCGCTATCATTCAGTAAAGACCGCGAGATTCTCAAGCGTAGAATTCAAGCCCTCTTCGTGATCTTCCTGACGTATGCCCTCAGGAACGTCCTCGCAAACAATCGTCACATCCGTGCCTTCCGCAAGTGCTGTCAACGTCCATGTCATGGTCATCAGGCCCCCGTAAGCGGGGTCTTCCGACTCGAATTCAAAACACTGCACGATTTTCTTGTTTGGCACCAACGCCAGGAATTTACCTTGGACGATATCCGTACCTTCCGATGATTTACCGAGATTAACTTGGTCCGTTCCATTATAGGTGAGTACCATTCGATAAGTCCCGCCTTCACAGGCATCAAAGGTGTCGATCTGACCTGACATCCCCTCTGGGGGAAGCCACGATACCCAAGCCTTGGGGTCAGTAAATGCCTGATATATGGTTTGTGGCGATGCCTTAATCATTCTCGAGGCAGAGTCAATTCTCTTCTTGCTGGACGAATCCCCCATTGATGTTAACCTCCTTATGGCGTCATCAAAATCCGGGTCAAGCTTTCTTAAGTTTATAACATATGACCACCCATAATTTCTTCTCAATTGCTCAGTTGAAAAAGCAAGCCGACCCCGATAGCCATAGGCTTAGGTAGGGAAGGCTTGCTTTTTCTTCAGCCGGGGGGCGATGCCTCGGCAGAGCATGCACGCAGTGCAGGCCCACGCGAAAAAGCAAGCCGACCCCGATAGCCGTAGGCTTAGATAGGGGAGGCTTGCTTTTTCTTCATCAGCCGAGGAGCGAATAGCCTCGGCTGCTCATGCACGCAATGCAGGCCCTCGAGCGACCCGCCAGGGAAGCTGCCAAGAGGGCCGAAACCACGCGAAAAAGCAAGCCGACCCCGATAGCCGTAGGCTTAGGTAGGGGAGGCTTGCTTTTTCTTCATCAGCCGAGGGGCGAAGCCTCGGCTGAAATATGGACGCAATAGAGGCCACGAGGACGTCCCCGCCAGGGGAGACCGAGCGGTGGCCGGGCACAAGCACCAGCCCCGCTCAGATCCTCGTACCAACTCCGTACGCCGAAGTTCCGGGTGTCCAGAGGGCAGCGCCCTTGGGGCCCTCCCTGGCAGGGAGGGTTTGGGCGGGTGGACTACTTAACGAATCCCAACAACATCTCACGAATCAACTTCGCAGCTACGATCTGGGTCTGCTCCGAAGGATCATAGATCGGCGCCACTTCCACGAGATCGCAGCCGACCACGTTCACGTCGGAGCCCGCAATGAGGTGCACGGCTTCCAGCAGCTCCTTCGATGTGATGCCGCCTGCTTCTGCAGTACCGGTGCCCGGTGCGGCAGATGGATCAAGCACATCGATGTCGATAGTCACGTAGACCGGACGGTTGCCCATGGAAGGCAAGGCTTCTTTAAGAGGCGCCGCCACTTCGAACGGATAAAAATTAATGTTCTCCCGTCCATATTGGAACTCCTCGCGGGAGCCGGAACGGATACCGAATTGATAAATATTCTTGCCGCCCATAATGCCCGCCGCCTTGCGGACCGGTGTGGAGTGGGACAACGGCTCTCCCTCATAATGCTCGCGCAGGTCAGCATGGGCATCGATATGGATCAGAATAAGATCCGGATACTTCTCATACACCTTCTGAATGATCGGCCAGGATACGAGGTGCTCGCCGCCAAGTCCGATCGGGAATTTCCCGTCATCCAGCAGTTTGCCTACATAATCGCCAATCACTTCAAGGCTGCGGCCCGCATTGCCGAAAGGCAGCATAAGGTCGCCTGCATCGAAATACGTCATGTCTTCAATGCTTTTATCTAAGTACGGGCTGTACTCCTCCAAGCCTACGGAAGCCTGGCGAATACGAGCTGGGCCAAAACGGGAGCCGGGACGGTAGCTAACCGTGAAATCCATCGGCATACCGTAAATGACAGCTTTGGACCCCTCATAATCCTCAGAACTCAATATAAATACGTTGCCGGAGTAACCTTGATCCAGTTTCATCAGTTTATCGCTCCTCCTTATTTCACCAGGTCTTCAACAAATTTAGGCAGCACGAATGCGGCTTTGTGCAGGCGAGGCGAATAGTATTTCGTATCCATCTCATCAATCGTGGACTCGTCCACTTCAAGCGGATCATACGTTTTGCTGCCCATGGTGAAGGTCCACAGACCGCTTGGGTAGGTTGGAATGTTCGCTCCATACACTCGGACGATCGGGAAGATTTCCTTCACGTCTTTGTTGACCTGCTGAATCAGGTCCGCTTTAAACCACGGGTTGTCCGTTTGCGCCACGAAAATACCGTCTTCCTTCAGCGCTTCGTAGATCCCTTGGTAGAATCCGCGCTCAAACAATGGAGCGGCCGGGCCCACAGGCTCGGTGGAGTCTACCATAATGACGTCGTATTCGTTCTTATTCTCTATGATGTGCATATATCCATCGTTAACCAGTACTTCGACCTTCGGATCATCCAGCTTGCCGGCGATCTCAGGCAAATACTGCTTCGAATATTCAATAACTTTTCCATCAATTTCAACGAGTACTGCTTTCTCTACGCCCGGATGCTTGATCACTTCGCGAATGACGCCACCGTCTCCTCCGCCGACAACAAGAACCTTCTTCGGATTTGGATGCGTGTTCAGCGCGGGGTGAGCGACCATCTCATGATAGACGAATTCATCCTTAATTGTAGTCATAACCATACCATCCAGAACGAGCATACGCCCGAATTCCTCAGTATCGATCATGTCCAGTTGTTGAAACTCCGTCTTCTCATGTACAAAAGTCTCCCGGATTTTAGCCGTGATGCCAAAAGTCGGGGTTTGCTTCTCTGTGTACCATAATTCCATCGTCGTCACTACCTTCTTTCCGCTAGAATAATGTTCAGCCGTCCAGATCCAAGCCGCAAAACTTTATTCGGGGCAGATGCCTTTAGCTTACAGTTTCACACTTTTCCTATTGTACCAAACAAATTAGATTATATTAAATCAAGCCCAAATTGCAACCAAAACTTCCGGCACAAACGAATGGAAGCAGAAACATCATCGCTTTCGATGAATATCCTGCCCTCAGCAGCCCCATACTATATAGAAAAAGAAGGCAACCAAGGGGAATTTGAGCATATCTCCATTTTTGGCAGCGCAAAAGCCTCGACTCTACAAAAAGGACTGGAAGGAGAACCACTGATGCCGGGACAAAAAAAATCACCCAAGCGCAAACGTCGTTTCGTCCGGCTTGCTACATTTCTGTTCGTACTCCTTGGCATTTCGATCATCGCCGGCGGCATTCTGCTCGCCTATTTATTTATAACGCCACTGCCCGTCGCGGAAACATCCCGCTACTCCCGTCTGCTTGACAGCCAAGGAGATTTAATCGCCACTTTCTCGACCACGGGGCATACATCCGAGCAAGTGAGTTTGAATGATATATCTCCTCATCTGATCCAGGCTACCTTGTCGGTGGAGGACCGGAAATTTTATGATCATCCAGGGTTTGATATGAAGGGCATGGCCCGAGCCGTATTGGTCAACCTGCAGCATATGGATCGCAAACAGGGCGCCAGCACATTAACCCAGCAGCTTGCACGAAACTTATACCTATCTCATGAAAAAACATGGACTCGCAAACTCAAGGAGGCCAAATTCACTGCCCAGCTTGAGATGAAATATACGAAAGATCAAATACTTGAAATGTACCTCAACGAAATTTATTACGGCCACGGGGCTTACGGTATCGAATCGGCGTCCCTGCTCTACTTCGGCAAACCGGCAAAAAAACTGACTTTGGCCGAAAGCGCGATGCTGGCTGGCATTCCAAAAGGTCCGACGTATTACTCGCCCTACAATCATATGGACAACGCGCTCAAAAGACAGCAGATTGTCCTCAATGCCATGGCGGAGACTGGGTTCATTACCGAGACCGAGGCCGATAAAGCCGCCTCGGCCAAGCTCGCCCTGCTTCCTCAGGACCGTCAGGAGAATAAAGTGATTGCCTCCTATTTCCGGGATTATGTCCGGAGCCTCGTCACCAAACAGCTGAACATTACGGATCAGCAGCTCGAACAGGGTGGCCTCAACATCTATACGACCCTGGACCCGCGGGCCCAAAAGGCAGCAGAAGAGGCTGTATCCGAAGGTATGGACAACAAGAGCGAGCTGGAAACGGCGCTCGTGTCCGTCGACCCGCGTAACGGGCACATCAAAGCCATGGTTGGCGGTAAGAACTACCGGGAGAATCAGTACAACCACGCGTTGGCCAAAACAAGGCAGCCCGGGTCGTCATTTAAGCCGATTATGTACTTAACAGCCATTGCATCCAAGGAAATGACGAGCACCAGCGTGTTCAACAGCCAGCCCACTCTGTTTCATTACGATAACAACCGCAAAACGTATCAGCCCAGCAACTTCGGCGATAAATATTTAGGGGAAATTCCCATGCGGGAAGCCATCGCCGCTTCGGATAATATTTATGCCGTGAATACCATTATGAAGATAGGCCCGGATAAAGTAGCCGACATGGCGAAAAAGATGGGCATCACAAGTCCGCTTGCGCCTGTCCCCTCGCTGGCCCTGGGAACCTCACCCGTCAGCCCGCTGGAGATGGCCTCCGCTTATGCTGTTATGGCTAACAACGGCAAACGGGTATCACCTGTCGCCGTACTGAACATCACCGATGCCGCTGGCCGCAGCTTGTATACAGCGCCGGAAGAGTCGGGTGAACAAGTGGTTGAACCTGCTGCAGCTTACGTGATGACTCGCATGATGGAGGGGGTATTCGAGACAGGTGGCACGGGCAACCGCGTCTCTACCCTAATGAAACGGCCGGTTGCCGGGAAGACGGGCACCACCGACTCCGACGCTTGGCTTGTGGGCTATACACCGGAGCTGGCAACGGCGGTTTGGGTTGGATATGATAAAGGGCGGGAAATCAGCAAAGTCGACGGGCGGCGGGCAGCGCCGATTTTCGCCCAGTATACGGAGAAAGCGCTGGAGAATGTACCGCCCAAGATTTTTCCGATCCCGGATGAAGTCATCAGCGCTTATGTGGATCCCAAGACCGGGAAGCTCGCAGGCACCGACTGTCCTGGCAAAATTCTGGAGGTCTTCGTTAAGGGTACGGAGCCTACCGAATATTGTGATGAACACGGAAACGGAGAGCCTGCGAAGAAGGCGGACCCTGCAGATGCGGCCGAGAAACAGGAAGAACGTTCCTGGTGGAAAGATTTCAAACGATGGTGGGTTGAGTAACTCGGATCGCGAACCGTCACATCAAAAAAACAGCAAGCTCCTATTACGGGACTTCCCCGCAAGAGGACCTGCTGTTTTTCTCTTTTTCACAATAGGTTATGTAGATGGCTTCATTATAAAACGGTTATATATTCGATCATGGAACTACCCAGAATCACGATCACGAGCATCAGTGCAACATAAACCAGCAGGATCGCATACAACGGATCCAGGCCACCGCCAACCATTCTTCTCTTGTAGCTGGTCATGACGAATAACGGCACGGTCATCACGGTGCTGATGAACGAGAGAAGGATGATAACCTTGGATATATCACCATTCAGGAACAGGAACAGAAAACTAACCACATACAATACGAGGAATATGGGCAGCAAAGCCCCGAATCTTGCCATCACTTCTTTTAGCTTAGCAGTCGGGTTGAAGGACAGCTTGACCGCAGCGAAGGTAAAGGCGTTCAACAGGAATAAGAAAATCGCAGTCCAAATGATAGGCTTTAGGACAAGATCTGCAAATGCCCCCTCAGGCAGCCCTTGCAGTTCATGATGAAGCGCTGCATACAGCGCGAGTGGAAAAAGAACAACATAGAGCACCATGGACACGATCGCATTGAAGAACTGACCGCTCTCCGTTCCGGCAGCTGCGCCAAAGGGATGTCTGAGTCCCTTCAGAAAATAATCCCCGTAGAGCTGCCCGTACAATTTTAAGCTGGTCCAATAAGGATTAGGTTCCTCTTCTTCTTCGGCATGCTGCCGGCCTGCCGCTCGGAACGGAATATCCGGCGGGGTATACACCGGCAGAGCAGATTCGATCTGGCGTGCATGAGGTATCTCCCCTTTACTGCTGGCACTTCGTCTATTCACACTATAGACCTCCGACGTTGCTGCTTGCTCTTTCATGGCGGCAAATACGGGTGAATCCTCGATAATCAGCCTTGCCCCGCATTTCTTGCAATACTTCCCATCTCCCGTTTCATATCGACATATTGGACAAGTCATACTCTGGCCTCCCCTATTATACACATCCGCAAATCGAAGGATAGGTATTAGATAATGTACACATTCGAATTGAAACGTTTGGCCCGTGCAAAGATGTTATGCAGCGCATGAGGTGTCCTGGACCCAGGTATGCTTCTTATGCGAATTTACATCTTTTTGCTAATAGTATAAGTTGGCGTGATATGAAATGGAAGGATTTTCTGAGGAGCGACGCTGCACCTAACCGTTGGTATTGGTTAATACTATAGGACTTGTCGATTCATTCTTGGACTGTGAAATGCTTGTGAACAATCAAATATCCGTTTGAATATTGTGTGTAAATCGGGTATATTATGACTAACAATCAAATCAACGTTTGAATATAAAGAATAAAGAGCACTTATTGCTCCTAATCCAAGGAGGTTGTTCCTATGAATGCCCGGACGATGAACGAAGAAGTCTCCCTTGAGCTGTGTGAAACGGAATGTCCTTCAACCGAAAGGGTTGCTTTGTTAAAAGAAACGATCTCCGATGATGATATGATCGGCATGGCAGAAATCTTCAAGGCTTTGGCCGATCCGACGCGGGTCAAGGTAGCCTATATGCTGGACCGTGGCGGCGAGCTATGTGTTTGTGATGTAGCCGAAGTACTCGGAAGTTCAACGGCAACAGCCTCCCATCATCTGCGTACGCTGAAGAACAAAGATATCGCCAAATCGCGGAAAGCCGGAAAGAATGTATACTATTCGCTCAAAGATGACCATATCCGGACACTGCTTCACATGACGCTGGAGCACCAGAAGGAGAAGATGTAGATGAGCACAGACAACCATCAACGTTCCAAATCATCTCCGGAGGCAAGCGGAGAACTTATTGAATACCGGGTACATGGCCTCTCATGCCCTAACTGTACACGCGAAATGCAGGAAGAGATCCAGAAGCTGGATCATGGAAACAATGCCCGACTTAGTTACAACAGCGGGAAATTGACCCTCTCTCCCCATGTGAATCTAAGCCGGGTAGAGACCATTCTGAAAAGTGACGGTGCGCGCATCGTTCATGCTCCGCAGACAGCCTTATCGGCCGCCGGCGCTGAAGCACAGCCTGCCCATTCATCGCATTCTCACGGATCGGCACAAGGTCATGATCACGAACATAGCCATGGTCATGCTCATGAACACAGTCATGGCGGCGAAGGGAACATGAAATGGCTGCTGTCGATCTCCGCTGTTTTCTATCTCTTAACCTTTCTATTAGAAGGAAAAGTCCCTGAACCGATTGTGATCGCATTATATGCAGGGGCTATGATTTTGAGCGGATATACGACATTTTTGCGCGGACTGCGCAATCTGACCCGCTTCAAATTCAATATGGATACTCTGATGACCGTTGCGCTCGTGGGCGCCGTCATCATCGGGGAATGGCGGGAAGCCACGCTGGTTGCCATTCTATTTGGTCTTAACGAGCTGCTGGAAGGTTACGGCATGAATCGGGCCCGACAATCGATGGAAGCCCTGCTGGCTGCTGCACCGAAAGAAGCCGATCTATGGAAAGATGGTCAAACCCAGCGCGTACCGATCGAGAGTCTCTCTCCCGGAGACGTTGTCCGGGTAAGACCCGGGGAGAAGATTCCTTCGGATGGGGCCATAACCCAAGGAATCGGGGCGGTGAACGAAGCCGCCATTACCGGGGAATCGGTACCTGTTACGAAACGGGAGGGCGATGCTGTATTTGGCGGCAGTGTAAGTACCGATGGCGTTCTCTATATCGCCATATCGAAGGCCTATGAGGATTCCTCCCTGGCCAAGATCATGCATCTTGTACAGGAAGCACAGGACAGCAAGACGCCGACAGAGCTCTTCATCGATAAGTTTGCTAAATACTATACTCCGGCGATTATGATCATCGCGCTGGCGGTTACGCTAATTCCTCCACTGCTGCTGAATCAGCCCTGGATGACCTGGATCTATCAGGGGCTGTCCATCCTCATTGTCGGGTGCCCTTGCTCGCTCGTGCTTTCTTCTCCGATTGCACTGGTCAGCGGGATGACCCGCGCGGCACGCAACGGGATTCTGATCAAAGGCGGGGTCCATCTGGAGCAGCTTGGCCGGCTGGAAGCCATCGCTTTTGACAAGACGGGAACCTTGACCAAAGGCGAGCCTGCCGTGTATGCGGAGACGGTATATGATGAAACCAAATTTTATGCCGTTGTAGGCGCACTTGAGCAATCTTCTCTTCATCCGTTGGCTAAAGCCGTCATGAAGCATCTGGAGATCAAGAATCCGCAGTGCATGTTTAATGAACCTCAACAGATAACGGTATTGCCAGGTGAAGGCATTCGAGCTGAAATTGGTGGGAAACTGTTCTGGGTCGGAAGCGAGGAAGTGTTGAAGCATGTGAACGGCCCGCAAGATCATATCAGCGCCGTAGAGGAAGACATTCGGCGTATGAAGGCCCAAGGCTATACGATCGTTGCCGCCGTAAGCGAGGATCGCGTATTAGGTCAGTTCGGCCTTGCCGACGAGATCAGACCGGAGACCGAAGCCGTTGTCCGCAAGCTCCATGAGGCCGGTATCACGGATACGGTCATGCTGACAGGCGACCACGAGCAGTCCGCACAGGCGATTGCGAAGCAATCCGGTGTATCTCGGGTATTCGCAAGCCTCCTGCCGGAACAGAAGGTTGCCAAGATTAAGGAGCTCTCTTCCCGCAAAAAAACCGGCATGGTTGGTGATGGTATTAACGATGCCCCTGCATTGGCCGCTGCCGATCTGGGTATCGCGATGGGGAAAGGGACTGACAGTGCCATCGAAACGGCAGACGTCGTATTAATGCAGGATCACCTTGGCAAGCTGCCAGGGGCCATCCAAACCGCAAGACGGGTCAATCAGATTATTAAGTGGAATATCGGGCTCTCCTTGTCGCTGAAGGCCATTGCTTTACTGCTTACGATCCCAGGATGGCTGACCCTGTGGATCGCCATCATTTCGGACATGGGGGCAACCATTATCGTTACCTTGTTGGGTCTCACCATTCTGCTTGGCAAGGATCAGGAGCTGAAATCAGGATATTGATATCACCGGAGCTTCGCCCCTTCAGGGCAGCTCCGTTTTTTTTAGTTCGCCCTTTGGCGCGCCAGCTCTAATCCTTCGCCATCGCGTATATCCTTTTTTACATGATTTTGTGATGGGGTGAAACATTTTCCATTATTTAGCCGTTTATATAGACGGGAGTGTGAAAACCAGAAGGAGGAAATGATATGAAATCCGTGCAAATCATCAAATTAGCAGGTACCGCATCCATAGCCATGTCTTTATTGCTTACGTCCTCATCGCTCACAACGATTCCTGCCCATGCGGCAGCAGCCTCCACATCACAGAGCAAGGTAACATGGAGCACGCTGGATGTGAAACATAAACCTTATACGAATAAAGGCGTTGTATTCATTCCATTGAAGGAAGTTTCCGAACAGTTGCAGCTACATTTGATTACCCCGGGAAAAAACGAACTGTACATTAACAGCCCGACACAGTCTGTTCGCATTACCATCGGACAGTCGCGCGCAGTCAATGCCAAAGGGACCGCTCTGAAGCTCGAAGCGGCTCCGGTTGTGAAGAAAGGCGTGACTTATGTTCCAGCCAGTCTGATTACCAAAGCCTTCGGTATTCCTCTGAAGTATGACAGTAAATCCGGACTTAGAACGACCTTTGATGCTTGGTCAAAATACGCCTATGCTTCCAAGGCCAATATGCTGTTCTGGGTAAATCGCGAGAATGGGATGCTGTCCATGGGTAAAGTTGGATCCATGCCAGCCCAAGTTGGCATGATCCCCGTTGAGGAGATCGATCAAGTCAGCTTAAGCGCACATCGTATCAACAGCAATACCTATGTCGTCGACTTGTCCAATTATTACGGCGAACCTCATATTCATGAGGGAAGATATCGGGTGCTCATTCAGGACAACAAAATCCTGAAGCTATCCAAAACCAATCATTCCAATTTTGCCGGAATAAACTACAAACCAGACCAACTCAGTTTCCAAGGCAATATTGCCATGATGAACGGCAGTACGCTTGAGCTGGTTCATCCGACAGGCAAAACGGTCAAATCTTATGACCTGGCCGCGCTCACGGGAGTAGAGGATAGTTTTATCGTAGAAGCGATCGAACAGGACTTCCTGCTCGTCCGACCCTACACGAAGGCGACCCTATATATCGTTCATCCGACAGGCAAGACAGCGAAGCTTATCTATCCTGAACTTCTAGATGAGGAAACCATCAAGGTCATTGAGGAAATGCCGCCGAACGAGGTGGGCTTCATTGGTGACGGTTTAACGTATATCGGATATGCCGGCGGCAAGCTGACGTTCCAATACAATAATCCGTTTCTCGGTCAAAAAGAAAAACGGACCTACACCCTTCCATTCTAACCATATGCAATGACAAAAAGACCGGCGGGATTCGTTCACGAATCCAACCGGTCTTTCCACTTTAGCATCTAGAATAATCACTTTTATTTATGGTATCATGCCTCGGTTCGAAGGGCTTCCTTGAATTCCTCTGGTGTTGCATTCCACCATTCCTCGTTACGTGAAATCAGCAGCTCACGCAGTGCTTTCTTCTCGACGTCGCCAAGGCCATCCAGAATGATCTTGCGCTTCATCGCCGCATCCATTTTATTCACATGATCGGCGAGGATCTTCCAACCACGACGGGCCTCCTGGTCGATCCACATTTCACAGGCGGTCATGCCTGCATAATGCTGTCCTTCGGCGGTACGGTCTACAGCGACCCACACGATCCATACCTGGCGTCCATTCGGCACTTCATCCCGGTTCATGCTGAAACGGATACCCTTCTCCACCTTACTCTTCGCATGCATGGCTCCAATATCAACTCGGGCCTCGCCATTGTCGATAATGACAGGCGACAGACTGTTCAGATCGATGGAGCCTGATCCAAACCCTTTATGCTTACTCTTACTATTAATAATATTCAAAGCAATCGGTTTCTTCGCACCCTGCTTCTGCTCTTCATTCTCCACTGCTGCCGACCTCCTATATCAGAGCCGATTCTTACGTATCAGCTGCTAAATTGATAACCTTTGTCCCAATAATTTTATTTTAACTAATAATCCCCCAAAAGCAAACATATACATGCACTAGATGCTTGTCAACGGGAGGTTGTTCGATATGGTCCCACCACGTGCTAAAGTCTTTCTATCATCCCTGCTTGCCATAGGTTTGCTTGCAGGATCGATGCCGATATTTCTGAATCCAGGGTCCTCAGCGTCTGCTCTTGCCCCAAATGCGGGCAAGCCCTCCGTCTCTGCTGTGGAGAAGGCCCCTCTCTCACCGCCTAAGGTGCAGCCTAATATTCCCGCTCCGGCCTTAAGCGACCGACTAGTGGAATATCATATGGATGTTCGGTACGAGCCTGAGGAGAACAAGCTTAAGGGCAAACAGACGCTCACTTGGACTCATCCAGGCAAAAAAAGCGTAAACGAGCTGTACTTTCATCTGTACCCCAATGCATTTGCTTCCAATGATACGACCTTTATGAAGGAATCGGGTGGCCGGCTTCGTTCCGATCCCATGCCAGACGACGGATTCGGCTCCATGACGATTACCAGCGTGAAAACAACCGAAGGTCTGGCCCTGACCCATCGCCTTCAATTTGTCCAACCTGACGACGGTAACATCAAGGATCACAGCCTTGTCAAGCTCCGATTGCCTAAACCCATCAAGAGTGGCGAGAGTGTCACCATTCACTTGGAGTTTGAGGTCGAGCTCCCCAAAATATTTGCTCGCATGGGTACCACCGAGAATTTTATTATGGCGGGGCAATGGTTTCCTAAAATTTCGGTCTATGAACCGGCTGGTCTTCGCGGAAGAACAGAGGAAGGCTGGAATCTTCATCAATACCATGGCAACTCCGAATTCTATTCTAACTTCGGCATTTATAGCGTTCGCATCAGAGTACCCGAAAATTACATTGTTGCTGCGACTGGATTCCCTACCAAGCCTGCCCAAAAAATTAACGGGGAAAAAATTTATCAGTTCTATGCGGATGATGTACATGATTTTGCCTGGTCGGCATCGCCGAACTTTGTCACGGCAGAAGAAGCATTCTCCGCACCAGGCGTACCGGGCGTCCGCATCAAGCTGTATCTCGATCCAGCCCATAAAGACTTAAAGGAGCGTTACTTTGATGCTGCCAAGTCGGCACTCGCTTCGTTTGGAAAATGGTACGGAACCTATCCGTATTCCACGTTGTCCATCGTCGTTCCGCCAGAATCGGGCAACGGTGCAGGCGGCATGGAATACCCGACGCTGGTCACGGCCTTCGGGGCCAAAAACGATTCGCCGGGATATGAGCTGGAGCGGACCGTCATTCATGAAATTGCCCATCAATATTTTTACGGAATGATCGCAAGTAACGAATTTGAGGAAGCGTGGCTGGACGAAGCCTTCGCAACCTATGCAGAAGAACGAGTGATGGAAAAAGAATACGGGATTACCTCCAATACGGCGGCTCAGGGAGCATCCATCACTTCCCCTGCACCGCTGAAGATGGAATCCTGGAAATACAGCTCGCACGAAAACTACGCACTGAATGTTTACACGAGGGGCAAGCTGGTGCTGCAAGGCATCGAACGACAGGTCGGTCCGCGGATGATGGAGAAGATTCTTCATACGTACGCCCAGAAATACCGCTTCAAGCACCCGACCACGTCCGACTTCCAGAAAGTTGTAGAGCAAGTAAGCAAAACGTCCTGGCAGCCGTATTTTGACCAATATGTATATGGAAGCCAGATGGCGGACGTTGCCATCGACGTGATCAAAACCAAAAATAAAGGCACGGCGGAACATCCTCGGTATGAATCTACGGTCAAGATAACGAGCAGGGACGGGGATATAACCGATGTGCCAATCGTGTTCGCCTTTGAGGACGGCAAAACGGTGGAGCGAACCTGGAGCGGCAAGGACCGAAAAGTTACTTACACCCTGGAGTACAGCACTCCGCTCGCCTGGGCCATGGTTGATCCGAAATATTCCATCGTCCTAGAGAATAAACACATCAATAACTATATGAAGGCAGGAATGGATCCGAAGGTGGTTACACGCTGGAATCTCAGTATTACCAAGCTTGTGGAGACGCTGTTCGGCAGCCTGTCATGGTGAGGGGGGAGCACATGAAAAGTTACGCAGGCCAAGGGTGGATCAGTGTTAAAGACCAGCTATACGTCTCGATTCTGCTCTTCTTATACCGTTTGCTGTGGGGATACTGCCTGTACCGACTCGTAAAATCGGCAGTCGTTCCCCTTCTTATGCGATATCCGGATTCTGCCCCTAACGAGCTCAGCCGTCTTTTATTCTTCTACGAGGGCGAGATGAGCCTATCCCTGAGCAGCACGGTCCACACCTACGCATGGCTTCTGGCCGGTTTGCTCTTGATCAGGATAATCTTCACCCCGCTCATTCGGGCCGGCATCTTCTACAACCTTCACCAGGAAGCTAAGGGCGAGCGCGGTTTATTCTTCTTCATTGGCATGCGGAAACTGTGGAAACCCGTAACGCTATTCTATCTGATAGAGCTCATTCTCACCTTTGCGCCCGGTTACTGGATTCTGCCCAAAATCCTTCCGATTCTGCTGAATGGGATTCAAGAGCCTGTTCTGCTGCTTCATGCACTGCCCTATGCAGCTGGGTGGTTCTTGTACGCCTATCTGATCCGCCTGTTATTGCTCTATATGCAATTCGGGCGCACTGGGGGGTTCGGTATGATCAGCTCTATTCTGGCACTCTTCCGCCGCTTGGGCACGGCAGTGCTGTTGTCCATCACCATCGGCGGATCAGCCTGTATCATTCTGCTGCTCCTGAGCTCGGCTTCGCTCTTCTGGGCCGGGTTGATCGGCTTAATTATTCAGCAGGCCTCTTATTTCCTGAATGGATTATTCCAAATTTGGGTAATTTCCACCCAATATCATTTGTGGAGAGATTCCTCCTCACAGCATTCTTAATCGTTACAATTCGTTACCCTGATATGGTGAATCATGCTCGCGAATAAGCTGTAATCCGAAGTGACACGTTTTTATCTCGAGCTTGATTTTACAAAGAATAAGCATTCATTTATCCTCTATATTACAAATTTCTGAGCGCCAAATTACAAAAAAACCTGTTTCCCCAAGATGGGGACAGGTTTTTTTGTTTAAAAATGATCTTTCCTCGTTTGCCAAATTGTTAATACTCTGCTAAAATAACGAATATGTTAGTAACAACTTTGTCATCTTTACTGTAACTTTTTTGTTGGAACGATGTAAATTCGTTAACTATGTTGGAACGTCAGACGTCAATGAATGGGTTCATCAACATTTTAAGGAGCCGAATTCCCATAACGATATGGGAAGCGGGGGATCCGTTTTGGGTGAATTGATCTCGCAAGAGAGGGATCATAGGGGACCTTTCAACCGAACCCTTAAGCTAACCTCGCAGGCAATGGAAGGAGCTTTTTGTTTTGAAAAAGAAGTTAACGGCTGTTTCTCTCGGCCTCGCACTCGCACTCACATTAGGGACCGGAAGCGCTTTCGCCGATTCCAAATTAAATACAGCAATCAAACCAGCCATTGGTGTCTCTTATAAAACGGGTGGAACCACAACGAATGGTTTTGACTGCTCCGGATTCACCAGCTATGTTTACAAGAAGCTTGGCCTTAGCCTGCCGCGAACGTCTGCAGCTCAATACAAAGTAGGAACGGCAGTATCCAAGAGCAACCTGAAAGCTGGCGATCTCGTGTTCTTCAACACATCCGGTAGAGGTATCTCTCATGTGGGTATTTATGTTGGAAGCGGCAAATTTGCTCATTCCTCATCTTCGCGTGGTGTCATGATCAGTCCGCTAAGCCAGAGCTATTACGCCAACCGATATGTAGGCGCTAAGAGAATTATGAGTCAGAATACGTACAAATCTGTAGCTGTGAACTACAATTAATGTTGGAACTTTATTGATTTACTCTTATAAGAAGCCCTGGGTTTATGAGATTGTGCCGATCTCATCCAGCGGCTTTTTTCTTTTGTTGATTGTGTGTATACCTTTATAACGTTTAAGACAACGAAAAAGTTTCCACTTTTCAAAAAAAAATGAATGAAGATATTGAAATGACTTCGTTTGGTTATTCCATCCCCAATATCCTCTTATTCTTTATATACCCTTCTCTCTCTTCATTAAACACCGTTTTGGGAAAATATTGATTTTATCTGACGCTTCGACAGCTAATACGATTGAAAAATAGCAAAATTCATCAAGAAATAATTGCCAATCCCGCTTACTGTCTGATAGAATGGACGCAGTAACAACTTTGTCATTAATGTAAGTGCTTTAATACATAGATTGCTATGCCTCGCGGCAGCGAAAAGGAGCTTTCCATGCTGAAGAAAACATTATCAACAGCAGCCCTTAGTATCACACTGCTATTCACTTTGGGCGTTGGCAGCGTGTTTGCTGATAGTGCGCTGGATCAGGAAATCGATAAGGTGCTAGGTACACGATACAGCTACGGCGGTACGACCGCGAGCGGATTTGACTGCTCCGGCTTCACCATGTATGTATATGCCAAACTCGGTTTGAAGCTCCCGCATCAATCCGGCTCTCAATTCGACATGGGGACAAGCGTGTCCCGTAAGGATCTGCGCGCTGGCGATTTGGTGTTCTTCAACACATCGGGCCAGGGCATCTCCCACGTCGGCATTTATGTCGGCGATGACAAATTTGCCCATGCCTCGACCAACCGCGGCGTGGTTATCAACCGCCTTGCAGAGGAGTACTATGATCAGCGATACGTGGGTGCAAAGCGTATCATGAGCGATGATACGTATGAAGAGTCGGCTGGTGAATCATCCTAAGCTTTAGAGGCTAATCATCCCTATACATACTGCTTGCCCGTTAAAGGAGCCCTTACCTCTCTTTGACGGGCTTTTTGATGCGACTTGGATATTCGGAAAAGGGTTATCATTCATATATACGATAGGAGGACTTCACCAATGGATGCAACACCGATTTCATTTCACACCGTAGTCATGCGTGAAGAGCACGCAAAGGAAATATGCGCCTGGACCTATCCTCCTCCCTATAATATCTATGGCTTTCTTCCCTGGGAGCAGATGAAAGGACTTGAGGTCGAGTTTGGCGATCCCGACATTCGCCAGAGGCAGTACATCTCGATTCTGGATGAACGGGAGGCCCTGTGGGGATTTGCCCAGCTGTTTCCGATGCACGAGGTGACACGAATCGGACTTGGCATGCGGCCTGATTGGTGCGGGCGCGGAATGGGTAAACGGTTTATGGAGGCGATTGTTCGGGAAGCCAGGCGGAGGCGGCCTGTCGACGAAATCGACCTTGAGGTGTTGACCTGGAATGAGCGCGCGATCCGCACGTATCAAAAGGCAGGCTTTCATATCACCGATACGTATGAGCGACTTACACCAACGGGAAATGCCCTTTTCCACTGTATGGTGTATGAGCCGCCGGCTAATGAGGAATAGTAATCTTTGTCTATATGAAAAAGCACAATTTTGTGTACTTTTTATGAAGCCGCGCCGGATAGTTGCTTTTTTTGTCACAACTGGCTATGCTGTCTATGGATGTTGGTTTATAATGGAGACAAGTGCAAGAGTGCAGTATACATAGAAGGGACGATATGACGATGCAAAAATGGATCATGAGCGGATTGTTCTTCGTCGCATGTGCGTTGGCTATCGCGCTGATGTTTACGCTCCCAGGTAAGGAACAGGTGGCTCAGGAAGAGAAGCCGACCATGCCGGAAGTGACTCTCGATGCTGCCGCAGCGGAAGCCACAATGAAAGCAAGCTGTATTAGCTGTCACGGCGACCAACTTCAAGGCGGCGCTGGGCCGGCTTTGAATCAAGTAGGCGGACACATGGATGCGGACGCAATCTTCAACGTTGTAACCAAAGGTCGTAAGGGAATGCCTTCCTTTAAAGATCAACTTAAGCCCGAAGAAATCGCAAACATCGCGCTATACCTTGCTGAGAAAAAATAAATCAGCTTATACGCAAAACACGCTTGCACCTGGAGCTCTTCCCGGCGCAAGCGTGTTTTTACATATTCGGGACCTCTGAGGGGACTAACCGTCCCCCTCCTATTGTGCCGCCTTGCCATCCTTCGAACGACTCTTCTCATAGGCTTCGTTAAACTGCTGCGCTTCCTTAATATCCACAGCCGTAATGCCACCGTCGTCCCAAGAGGTGAGACGAAGTGTAACGACTTTATAATCTATGGTGATGTAGGGGTGATGTCCGAAAGCTTCTGAAATAGCTGCCACTTCATCAACAAAAGCAATTCCCTTCATGAAGGAGGAGAAGGTATACTTCCGTACAATCCATCTCCCTTGTTCAAATTCCCAACCCTCAAGCTTTTCCAGATGAGCCTCTACTTCTTGCTGCGTATAAAGCATCTTTTATCTTCCTCCCCGAAAAAAACCTATCTTAAAGCCGACTTACACGTAATATGGTCTTTCTGTCATCTATTCTATTCTGCCCTGTATCTGTTGATAACTGGAGTGATTACACAAGAGCCACAAAGGCCAACTCTTCTTCACCAATCAAAATATGTATTCGATGGTTCGTTTGATCATGCATGACCACGCCGCTGCCAACATTAATCACCGGCTCTGTGCCTAGCGCATAGAACAAATCCTCAGCCAGCGCTTCATGAACCTCATTTCTCTCGGCTTCACCCAGATTGTCCCAATCCTCAGCTTCCATTTCAAAGAAGACATAGCTGTCGGTAATTCGTCCGACCGCCTCGGTCAGTTCTGCCAGAATTTCGCCGTAATCTCTTCCGTGTTTAACGCCCATCTCCATCACTCCTTTCCTTGCCGTACTTAGCTTCGTTTCCCTTCCTTCCATTATACCGGAAATTACAACTAAAAAAAAAAGCCCGACCTGACGATAAATAGGATAACGCCCCACAAAAGGGGTCCGGTTCTCCATGAGAACCGTTCTGACGAATGGATTCGTTATTTTATTTCTCACGGATGAGGTGTGGTATGGAAATTTCAACAATTATAGGCTTAATAATCGGTATCGTCGCGGTACTGGTGGGCATGGTTCTGAAAGGTGCCTCCCTTCTCGCTTTGTATAATCCGGCAGCCTATCTAATCATTCTTGGCGGTACGGCAGCAACTTTATTCATCGGGTTTCCGCTAGTCGAGCTGAAAAAGATTCCGAAGCTGGTCAAGATGACCTTTGTGAAACAGAATCTGATGGACAAAACGGAAATGATCAAGCTGTTTATGGAATGGGCTTCGATCACACGCCGTGAAGGTCTGCTGGCTCTTGAAACCAAAGTCGATGAGATCGATGACACCTTCCTGCGTAACGGGATGCGCATGATCATCGATGGCAACGATCAGGAATTCGTACGTGATGTATTAATGGAAGATATTAATGCCACCGAAGAGCGCCATCGTTCCGGCTCATTGATCTTCTCCCAAGCCGGTATGTATGCACCTTCCCTCGGGGTACTTGGAGCCGTTATCGGTTTGATCGCTGCATTATCCCATATGGAAGATATGGGCGAACTCGCCCATGCCATCGGGGCTGCGTTTATTGCAACCCTGCTCGGTATTTTCACCGGTTATGTCCTCTGTCACCCGATTGCGAATAAACTCAAGCGTCTATCCAAACGTGAGGTTGAAATCCGCCTGATGATGGTAGAAGGCCTGCTGTCCATTCAGTCCGGTGTATCCACCATTGCAATCAATCAGAAGCTCTCCGTGTTCCTGACACCGTCCGAACGGGCTGAGCTCAGCGAGAGGGAGGCTGGTGCTAGTGAGCAAAAAGACTAGACACGAGCCGCATGAGGAGCATGCCGACGAATCCTGGCTTCTTCCTTACGCAGACCTACTGACCTTGCTTCTGGCCTTGTTCCTGGTGCTATACGCCATGAGTGCGACGGATGCACGCAAATTTCAAGAAATGAGCGAAGCCTTCAGTGTTGCTCTCACCGGCGGAACCGGTGTGCTGGATTACAGCAAAACGGAATCCAGCGATAATCCGCCCAATATTAAGGATCATAAAGCGACATCTCCTTCCGTTCCCGCAACAACACCTGACCAACGGCGTGCAGAGCTGATGCGTCAGGAACAACAGGATCTGGAAAAGCTGAAGAAGCAGCTCGATAATTATATTAAAAATAACGGTTTAACCTCGGAGCTCAGCACCAAGTTGAACCACTCCCAGCTTGTCATTACGATACGGGACAACGCCTTATTCCCTTCCGGCGAAGCCGTTGTGAAGCCGGAAGCCCGTAAACTGGCCAAGGCCATCTCGCAAATGCTTCACAAGTTCCCGGACTATGAAATCATTGTATCCGGCCATACGGATAATGTGCCAATCTCTAACAGCCGCTATCCGTCAAACTGGGATTTAAGCTCGGATCGAGCCTTGCAGTTCATGAAGATTCTGCTTGCCAACTCGGAGCTGGATCCTAAACGGTTCATGCCGATCGGTTATGGTGAATATCATCCGATTGCTGATAACAACACCCCAGCTGGGCGAGCGAAGAACCGCAGAGTCGAGGTATCCATTATACGTAAATACCAGGATAGCGCCACCTTTACAAGCGTGAATGAATAACCCAAATGGGAACGGGTCCCTACAGACTATAACACACAATAAACAACCGATGCATCTGGTCTTACAGATCCCATCGGTTGTTTTTGTTTAAGATTATAGAAGTATTTTAGCCAGCTACTCGAGCCTGTAGTTCAGCAGCTGACCAAGCTCTTCCTTCTCCTTCTCGCTAAGATCACGCCATGAACCGATGCGTTGACTGCCAAGACGGATATTCATAATCCGGATTCGCTGCAGCTTTCGGACCTCATAACCAAAAGCGCTGCACATTCTGCGGATTTGGCGATTTTTACCTTCGGTCAGAATGATTCGGAATACGCGCTCGGACATTCGAGTGACCTCACAAGGTAGCGTTATCTCACCCAAAATCTTTACGCCGCTGGACATCCCGCTAAGGAAGGATTCCGTTACCGGGCGATCCACCGTCACAATGTATTCTTTCTCATGTTTCCCCTCAGAGCGAAGGATCTTATTAACGATATCTCCATCATTCGTCAGCAAAATCAGTCCCTCAGAGTCCTTATCCAATCGTCCGATAGGAAAAATACGCTCGTTGTGGCCTACAAAGTCTACAATATTGCCCTTAATATGCGATTCGGTGGTGCTTGTAATCCCGACCGGCTTATTAAGAGCAATATATACATGCTTTTTCTTATCCTGAAGCGGCTTTCCCTGGATCCGGACATCGTCGCCTTCCTCTGCCTGGCTTCCCAGGACAGCAACCACGCCATTAATGGTGACCTTCCCGCTCTCCACCAGCTTATCTGCTTCACGACGGGAACAATATCCCGTTTCACTGATAAATTTATTAATTCTCAAGATGCCATCCCCTTATCTGTAACTACTTCTTGCTTAATTCTCAATAGCATTCGGCTGGACTACAGGCAGAACTATACTCACCTTCGTGCCCACACCTACTTCACTCTCGATTTCCATCATACCCCGGTGACCCTGAATAATACGCTGGCTTACCATCAATCCTAGCCCTGTGCCCGTCTCCTTATTCGTAATAAACGGTTCGCCAAGATGCGGCATCAGATCTTCCGGTATGCCCTGCCCTTCATCCCGAATATCGATTTGTACCCATTCGCCCTTCGGCCTTGAAAGCTCAATCCAGATACTGCCGCCATCGGGCATCGCTTCAATCGCATTCTTGAGCAAATTGATAAACACCTGCTTGAGCTGATTCTCCTCACAGTGTACGTTGGTAAGTTCATCAGTAAATTTCAATTTGAACTCGATGCCGTACAAATGAGCTTGGCTGTCGAGGAATGAAATGACATCTCCCATGATGAGTCGTACATCCCTCTCTTGGAAATGAATCGCCTGCGGCTTCGCTAATATCAGAAATTCACTGACAATGAGGTTAATTCGATCCAGCTCCGACAGCATTAGATCAATATGGTCCGGATTAACCTTGTGGGTCTGCTGCTGGAGCTGCAGAAATCCACGGAGGGTCGTAAGCGGATTCCGGATCTCATGAGCAACGCCAGCAGCCAGCTGGCCAACGGTATTGAGTTTCTCCGAACGACGCAGCAGCTCCTCGATCCGATTGCGTTCCGTCACATCCCGAGACACGCTAATCATGGAGGTGACCTCACCGTTCTCATCATGCACCAGCGAGGTGCTAATACTGACCTCGATCGTGCTTCCATCTTTGTGAAGACGGATCGTCTCCACCGGAGGAAGCCGTTCCCCGGCTCGCAGGCGACGGATGCGCTCCTTTTCTTCTTCCTCCTTGGCCGGAGGCACAAGTGCAGGCTTCCGTCCAACCACTTCGTGCGCTTTCCAACCATACAATTGCTCAAACGCTTTATTCACACTAATAACCCGTTCATAGGTATCGGTTGTATGAATGGCATCTGCTGTCTGATTAATGACCGACTCCAGATATTCCTTAACGGACTGATTCTCATCGACCATTTGCTTCAACTGGCTCGTATAGTTGCCCAGATTACGTGTCATCGCATTGATTCGACCCGCAAGCTGCCCCAGCTCGTCCCGGCTGCTTACCTCCAACCTTCGATCAAAGTGACCATCCGACACATCGTTTACCGTCCCCAGGATGGCCTGAATCGGCTTGGTAAAATACCCTGCAACAATATAACTGCCGAATATCACGATTTCCAATAAAACCAATGAAATGGCCACAAGACTGATCATCTGCTCCCTCATCACGGAGGAGATGGCTTCATAATCCATGACGACACTGATGACACTGGTCGGTTTATTTTCGGTTACGATGGGGATGAAGCTTTTTAGCACCTTCTTGTTATTGATAGTACTGACAAACACCACATTATCGCCGGTAGAAACGGCCCTCTGCACAGCTTCCGCATCTTGGTCCAGGCTCCCATAGTCGTAGGTGCCGAATGTAATCGGTCGATTGCGAAGCTTGTGGTGAACATCATCCGTTCCATCTTCTCTCATATATTCATTGCCAAACGTTTCAGGGTTGATGCCTGTTACTTCTAATATTCGCGGATTCGACTTCAAAGTCTCCTTCACAACCGTATCCGGACTTGTAATCTTCACAAAGTCCTTGATATTCGAATTCCTTATGTAGGGATCAATAATATAATTGCGCTTGCTATCGTAATAGTATCCCCATTTATCAATGAATTCCGGATTGGATGTGGAAAACTCAAACGGTCCTGACCAAAAATGATCGGCGCGCTGACCCTCGGTAACGGAGACGACTTTACCATACTGGAACAATTCCAGAAAAGCCGTATGCCAGTACCCCCAGTTCTTTGTTGAAAGGCCGATTTCATCTGGAGTGGAGGATCGGGCAACAACGACATCATCATTCGTCCGGACCAATAGTGATATGTGGGTGACGCCGATCTCTTTACTCAATTCCACCAATTGCTGATTGGTTATATTGTTAATATCCGGATCCAAAGCTTTTGCCGCATTGACCGCGGCTACCTTCAGCATATCACCGAATATATTATCCACATATGCAGAACTAAAGCCGGTTTGCTGGACCGTGATGGCGATCTGAGTAGCGGCCATCACCATTTTGGTTTCACTATCCTGCTGCAAATTTTCCTGGGTTGTGTAATAGTTCAGCGTAATGTTGAGCAGAAGAATAAATAATACCGATATGGACATGATCATCGATAATTTCGTCTTAATCGACAAGTGGCATCTTCACCTTTCTGCTGTCACATAGACGACTTGCGAATCTAATACCCTCATGATACCTTGATCACGAACGTTTGAAAAGACAAGCAGCTTTACGGCTATATGGTTTTTTTTCCACAATCGCATTGCTATTGAAATAGGGAATCCTTACAATATAAGAGGCCATTCCCGGTAAAAAACAACGTATCCACAGATTGCGCACAAATACACAACTTATCTGTGGATAATGTGCATAACTTTGTGCATAACATCTCGGTTGTCCACAATTCTGTCCACAACATGTTAACAAACGAATAAATGTTCGTTGAACATTGGGTATAAATACAGGGTTTTAACGGGCTGTGAAAGGAGACTTTAGTTTGATATCAAATTCAATAGACCCACTGGCTGTGGATAACGATAATCATGAACGCTGGATGAAAGAAGCCATCGCGGAAGCACGGAAAGCCGAAGAGCTCGGCGAAGTTCCTATCGGCGCTGTCATCGTGCGGGGTGATGAGGTTATTGGCCGTGGATACAATTTGCGTGAAACGACTTATGATGGGACGGCCCATGCCGAGATGGTGGCTATCCGTGAGGCAAGCAAACATCTTGGAGCATGGCGGCTGCTCGACTGCCGATTGTACGTGACGCTGGAGCCCTGCCCCATGTGTGCGGGTGCTATCGTCCAATCGCGGGTCCCACAGCTGATCTATGGCACTCGCGATCCCAAAGCCGGCTGTGCCGGCACACTGATGAATTTGCTTCAAGAACCGCGTTTTAATCACCGTACTAACGTGATTGAGGGCGTGCTGCAGGAAGAATGCGCATCACTACTCACTCAGTTCTTCCGACGTTTGCGCGGGAAAATATAATCCTTGTATAGTTGTATGTATAAATATGTATAGAAACGTAAAAACCCGGCCATGATGGCCGGGTTTTGTTGTCTACGATGAATGATATTAATAAGTGCCCATTTGGCTCATGGATTCCTCAAATTGCTCCATCGTGATGACATCAGCATCTTTTGGAATACCGATTTTGAACTCTTGTTTAGCGTTGATGTTGTTGTATTGGGTGCTACCCTTCACAGCCAACTTCACGTTCTCTTTCGTTTCTGGATCATTGAAATCAACGTTCAACACAATATCCTGATATGCAGGGAAATCCTTTTTATCGATAGCCGTGTTGATGTTGAATGTGTTGATCTTCAGATACTTCTGCATCTCTTCCAAGCCCGCTTTGAATTCGTCTTGGTTAACGTTGGAAACTTCAGCTTTAGCAGAGTCGATATCTTCTTGGGTCAGACCGAGCATTTCGCGGTACTCGTCTTTAGCTGCAATGTCAACAACCTTAGGTGCAACCTTGTTTACCATAATATCCAATGCTTCATTCAGGTTATCATTGGTTACAAAGAATTGAACCACTTGTTTGGCATCCACGCCTTCTGGAAGGCCAGCATCTTTAACATTGATCTCTTTGAAGTATTTCGCTTGGTCATATTCACTCAGCAAAGCTTCAAGGATTTCGTTTACGAATTTTTGGGATTTCTCGGTATCCAGGCTTTCCGGATTAAATGTTTCACCGGATTGCTCAGCAAGCTCTTTCATATCCATAACGAGGAACTTACCAACAACGTCCTCTGGGAATGGCAGCATTGGAATGCTTGGAATCTTAACGTAGATTTTCTCTTTCGTCATCACCATATCAATGTTGAAGGACATTGCCATGTCACCCTTCAGATTGATACCCATGTTCATCTCGGTTTGCATTGGATCCGCTTGGTAGATACCGTCCAGCGTAACCTCAGCATTCTTCAACATCGTCATCGCCTGTGTTACGCTTGGATCGCCTTCAACTGCAGGTATGTTAACTTGAAGGTCTTCAATGACAAATTTACTCTTCATTTCGTAGGATGTCATCTTCATCGCGTTCGTGGCAGCATTCGTCATCGCTGCCTTAGGCTCTTCTTTTTTGGCGCAGCCGGAAAGTACAACTGTCACTGTGAGCAGCAGTGTCAGCATGATAGCTGCAAACTTCTTGTTCATTAAAATTTCTCTCCCCTCTAACAGTCAAAAAAATAACAGACCTTCTAATCATAAACCATTTAACCAAAATGAGAAACACTTTCTGGAATATTTACTGAAATTTTATTTCCTTTCTTTTTCCATCCATCTTAAATTTAAACTTCTTAACATGCGAATAAGGTGGGGCCCCAAAATATTACACTTGAACACTAATACGGAAGTTGGACGCAAAAGGTTTCAAATCGAAAAAAAGAACTTCCTGTCGAAATACAGGAAGTTCCCTCGATTCTTGCTTTCTAGCCTCTCCGTATTTGGCTCCTACAGGCTTCTAGCCCTCCGGATTAAAATGTCCATCCTGTTTACGGATCTTCGCTCTGTGCGAGCCTGACAGCGGCTCCTGGCCCCCACGGTCAGGGTCCTTGCGCTGCTTCGGCTGCTCCTGTGCTTCCGGTACCGGAATCGCCTTTGGTTTGCTCATCTGATAGCCCTCCATTTCATGGATCACAACGATGTCCTACGCCTATCCTACCTTTGATGTCCACATCATGAAGGACAGTATGGAAACTGTCTCACTCATTCATGGAACTAGTGATGCGTGATTTGCTGCAGCGTTTGGGCACACTCATGAATATGGCGCGTATAGTCGCCCACCATGCCCTGAATATTCTCATTACGCTCATCCGTCGTCGCACCCTCACGCTCTACATCGACCAGATCGACCTTCACTTCCCGCGAATCCACATACGTGCATTGAAAATCAAACGAATAATCCTGGCGACCTGCTGCATCAATGTGAATGCGGATGGCGTTCGGATCCCCTTCGTCTGCTGCCACTTCTGCGCGATCTCCCGGCTTTAATATGGTGGACAGCCTTTCCTGCCAGGCATTGACCAGCGTCGACTGATCTACATTCAGTTCTGAGTTCATGTTCACACCTCCCCTTCTCTATAAATTGCGATAACAGGGGATGTTTTATACAGCAGCCTCCATAAAGCAGAAACCTACTGCAGAACAGAACAATCAATACCTTCCTCTAGTAAAAAAGACAATAAAAAAAACCGATTCCTTAAAGGAAACGGCTTGCGTTTGATTATGTATGGCGGAGAGGATGGGATTCGAACCCATGTGGGCTTGCACCCTAACGGTTTTCAAGACCGCCCCGTTATGACCGCTTCGGTACCTCTCCACGTGGTAATGATTCATGCAAAATGAATCACGTGCAAAAATCATTATACCACAAGACAAACTATTTTATCAACTCATTTTTTCTGTTCGATGATACTAACGTTCCCCATGTACGGGCGAAGTACTTCGGGAATAACTACGGATCCATCGGCCTGTTGATAATTCTCCAGAATCGCAGCGACGGTACGTCCTACCGCAAGCCCGGAACCATTTAAGGTGTGGACAAATTCCGGCTTGCTCTTCGGTTCCGGACGGAAGCGAATGTTGGCACGGCGAGCCTGGAAGTCCCCAATATTCGAACATGAGGAGATTTCACGGTATACGCCACTCTCTGGAAGCCAAACTTCCAGATCGTATGTCTTCATGGATCCAAAGCCCATATCCCCGGTACAGAGAGCCATTACGCGATAAGGAAGATTCAGCAGCTGAAGCACACGCTCCGCATCCGCCGTCATCTTCTCAAGCTCATCAAAAGATGTTTCCGGGTGTACAATCTTCACCATCTCAACCTTGTTGAACTGATGCTGACGAATGAGCCCTCGTGTGTCACGCCCTGCCGCGCCGGCTTCCGAACGGAAACATGAGCTGTACGCTACGTAATATTTAGGCAGATCCTCACTATTTAAGATTTCCTCGCGATGATAGTTCGTCACAGGAACCTCAGCAGTTGGGATCAGATAGTAGTCGGTATCGCTAATTTTGAATAAATCCTCTTCGAATTTAGGCAGTTGTCCTGTTCCGTACAAGCTGTCCCGGTTGACGATATATGGAGGCAGCATTTCCTCATAGCCGTGTTTGTCGCTGTGCAGATCCATCATAAAACTGATCAAGGCCCGCTCAAGACGAGCACCCAAACCTTTGTAGAACGTAAATCGTGAACCCGTTACCTTCGCACCTGCTTCAAAATCCAAAATACTCAGATTCTGAGCAAGCTCCCAGTGTGCCTTAGGCTCGAAATCGAAAGCTTTTGGCTCCGACCAGCGGCGGATTTCCACGTTCTCCTCCTCCGAAGCGCCAACCGGCACACTCTCATGAGGGATATTCGGAATCGCCAAAGTAAGCTCGGATATGCTGGCTTCCAGCTCACGAACTTCCTCATCCATCGCTTTAATCTGGTCTGACACTTGTCGCATTTCCAGAATCAGATCATCGGCATTCTCACGATTCTTCTTCAGCTTAGCTACTTCAGCCGACACGGTGTTGCGGCGATTCTTCAAACTTTCGCTTTCCTGCAGCAATTCCCGGCGCCGGGCGTCAAGCTTAGGAAAATCCGCAATCAGATCAAGCGATTTGCCTCGATTCTTCAGCGCTTCTTCTACACGACTGTACTCGCTGCGCAATATTTTTACGTCTAACACGGGAAACCCTCCTAAAGTAAAACATCCATCAAGTATATCGAAGCAGCTGCCCTATATGTTGATAAAAAGCCTTGGGACAAGGCTGCATTGTACGTTATTACATACGATACATCTTATTGTATTTCAGCGAAAAAGACAACTTGACTCCCACATACTGCCAAAGAGTCAAGATGTCTTCTACTGTAACTATTACGTCTGTGGTGCCGTAGACTGCGATCGAACCATCTCCACAAAATATTGATGAAGTCGGTAATCGTCCGTCAGCTCCGGATGATAGGAAGCTGCGAGCAGATGTCCTTGTCTGGCTGTGACGATCTCATCCTTATAAGTGGACAGGACCTCAACGCCCGCACCCACTTCTAGAATGAGCGGCGCACGGATGAAGACAGCCCGTACCGGTTCCTCGATTCCTTTTACAGGCAAATCGGTCTCGAAGCTTTCACGCTGACGTCCAAATGCATTCCGCGCCACCGTAATGTCCATCAGCTTCAGATGAGCCTCTTCGTCGCCTTGAATTCGCTCAGCCAGCACGATCAGTCCGGCGCATGTTCCGAATATCGGTTTACCCTGGGCTGAGAACTGACGAATCGCATCCATAAAATCATACTTGCGCATCAGCTTGCCGATGGTGGTGCTCTCGCCGCCAGGGATGATCAAGCCGTCAATGCAGTCTAGCTGCTCGACCTTCTTAATCGGCACCCCCTCGGCACCAGCAAGCGTAATGCTCCGTATATGCTCTGCAACGGCACCCTGAAGTGCCAGTACTCCGACCTTCATGTTACCCCTTCTCTCTTACCAGCCGCGATCCTGCATACGCTCAGCTGGACTAAGCTTGGATATCTCGATGCCTTTCATCGGAGTACCCAGGTTCTTGGATACTTCAGCAATCAATTTATAATCATCATAATGCGTAGTCGCTTCAACAATCGCACGAGCGAACTTCTCAGGGCTGTCCGATTTGAAAATACCGGATCCAACAAAGACGCCGTCAGCGCCTAAATGCATCATCAATGCGGCATCTGCAGGTGTTGCCACGCCGCCAGCTGCAAAGTTAACGACAGGCAGCTTGCCTGTCTCATGAATGCCCTTCAGGAGGTCAAAGGAAACACCGAGGTTCTTCGCTTCCGCATACAGCTCGTCCTTCGACATGTTACGAACTTTACGGATTTGACTGTTGATGAGGCGCATATGGCGAACGGCTTCCACGATATTACCTGTTCCCGGCTCGCCTTTCGTACGGAGCATGGATGCACCTTCACCAATACGACGAAGCGCTTCACCGAGGTCCTTCGCACCGCATACGAACGGTACCGTGAAATCCCATTTATCGATATGGAACACTTCATCCGCCGGTGTCAGCACTTCACTCTCGTCGAGATAATCCACGCCAAGAGATTCAAGCACTTTCGCCTCGACATAATGACCGATACGAGCTTTGGCCATAACTGGAATGGATACAACTTTCATGACTTCCTCAACGATGGTTGGGTCAGCCATCCGTGCTACTCCCCCAGCAGCGCGAATATCGGAAGGAACGCGCTCCAGCGCCATAACTGCCGTTGCACCGGCAGCTTCAGCGATCTTCGCTTGTTCCGCATTCATGACGTCCATAATGACGCCGCCTTTTTGCATTTCCGCCATACCTCTTTTTACAGTTGATGTTCCTGTTTCCATGTCCCCTAGCCTCCCGATTATATGTTGTATCTCATCGCCATTACAGCATTACCTGGCGACCTAGTCTGTACCTGTATAGGTGCATGCTTGCAATGAATCTAACTTGATATTTTACCGCATCAAAATCAAATACACAACCCATTTACTCGGAATTTATCGGTGGTTAGAAAAGATTTTTGATGGAATCAAATAAATCAGCGAAAAAGTCTCCAATCGCCCGCAGGAACAAACTGAACCAGCCTGCCTTCTCAACTTCCTCCGCAGTGATTAGATTTACCGTTTCGGTCTGGGTGTCCTTCATACCTTCTATTTTATATGTGTAGGTCACCGTACCAACCTTCGTATCCTTAGCAACAGGAGCTGTCAAGCTGGAGGAGTCCTGCTTGGCTTCAAAGGTAATGTTCTTGCCTGTTGAGCCTTTGGGTACAACAAAAGTGACTGCTTTATCGGTTACGAGTGCAGCTTCCTTGCCTTTACCCTTCTTCACTTCGACGTTTTCAAAGCCTTGCACGGTTGCACCGGCAGCTTGAGCTTCCTTCACTTCGAAGTTGTCAAAGCCGTAATCAAGGACTTTTTTGGACTCTACAAAACGGGCTCCTTCGGATTTCGTACCCATGACCACACTAATCAGCCGCATGCCATCACGCTCAGCGGTACCCGCGAAGCAATACTTAGCCGCATTGGTATGACCTGTTTTTAAACCATCCAATCCTTCATAAGCATATTTCTTGAAGTTGGTAATATCTTTATTGGCTTCAAGCATCCAGTTGTAGTTGATGATCGGATTCGTATCTCGATCCCGGAATTTGTGGGATTGTATTGCTGTGAATCTTGCAAAATCAGGGTGATCCTCGACAATATATTTAGCAAGTAAAGCGGTATCCATTGCCGACATTACCGTTTCTTTATCTTCTGCAGGGCGATATTTCTCTGGCATATCAGCACGGCTGAGGCCAGTTGAATTAATGAAGAAAGCCGTCTTCAGTCCCATCTTCTTCGCCGTATCGTTCATCATGGTAACAAACTCCGCTTCGGAACCAGCCACACGTTCCGCCAATGCTACTGTAGCATCATTCGCTGAACCAACAGCCATTGCTATGTAGAGTTCTTCCACTGTATGTTGATCGCCTTCAGCCAAAAATATGCGTGATCCTACTGTCTTGGCTGCATTCTCCCCTACAGTGACCACATCATCCCAAGCCAATTCGCCTTGCTTCACTTTCTCTGCAACAATGTACTCCGTCATCATCTTCGTCATGCTCGCCGGTGGTAATGCCTCATCAGCATTAACGGATAGTAGGACTTGTCCTGTTGATGGCTCTATCAATACGGCAGAGCTTACATCCAGTCCAAGCTGATCAATCGATGGCACTTTATCCGGCTTCGCATTATTTGTTGTCGCCTTCTCGGTTGTTGCTTTGTCCTCTGTGGCGTTCGTTGTATCCGCTGTTGCCAGCAAATTAGGTGCCGCGAGTGAAACCGCAGGTGCAGCAGAGAAACAAAGTATATTAAACAGCATCAAGGATGCCAACGTTCTTTGAATGCGTTGTCGCTTATTCTTCTTTACAGACATGTCTATCAATGGAACTACTCCCCTCTAATTCTCAATAAGTCATTAACTTGTTCTATTCTATCATAGGGGGGGTATCAAAAAAAGACAAGCTAGATGAATTTCATCCAGCCTGTCCAGGAAATAAATGACATATATTGTTTATCCTTGTTCTTTCGAGTGAATTACAAGGAATAGTTAGGTGCTTCTTTGGTAATTTGGATATCATGCGGATGGCTCTCACGAAGTCCTGCGCCAGAGATACGGATAAACTGGGTGTCCGTCCGTAGTTCCTCCAGGTTTTCCGTACCACAATAGCCCATCCCGGAGCGCAATCCACCGATCAACTGATGGATAGTATCTGCCAAAGGCCCTTTGTAAGCAACACGACCCTCGATACCTTCCGGAACCAATTTCTTGTCGTCATCTTGGAAATAACGATCTTTACTGCCTTGTTTCATGGCAGCAAGGGAACCCATACCGCGGTAAGCCTTGAAACGGCGTCCTTGATAGATCTCAGCTTCGCCTGGGCTCTCCTCCGTACCGGCAAACATGCTGCCCAGCATAACGGCATTTGCACCGGCTGCGATCGCCTTCGTAATTTCGCCTGAGTATTTGATACCGCCATCTGCGATAATTGGCACTCCATACTCCTTAGCAACCGTTGCACAGTCATAAATTGCTGTGATTTGCGGTACGCCAATCCCGGCAATGACACGGGTCGTACAGATCGATCCAGGCCCAATTCCGACTTTAACGACGGATGCACCAGCTTCGATAAGCTCTCTTGTGCCCTCGCCTGTAGCCACGTTACCAGCGATAATCGTCAAATCCGGATACACTTCGCGCAGTTTGCGAACGGAGTCAATGATATTGATGTGATGACCGTGGGCGGAGTCAACGGTAATGACGTCTACGCCAGCTTTCACAAGCGCCTCTGCTCTTTCGAAGGTATCCTTGGAGATTCCGATCGCTGCACCTACAAGCAGGCGACCCTGAGCGTCCTTAGCTGCTCTAGGGAACTGAATCGCCTTCTCAATGTCTTTAATGGTGATAAGTCCTTTAAGAACATTATCATCGTCTACCAAAGGCAGCTTCTCAATCTTATGCTTCTGTAGGATCATTTCGGCATCTTGAAGAGTCGTTCCGACCGGAGCTGTCACCAGATTCTCGCTGGTCATCACTTCACTGATTACCGTATTGTAGTCATGAACAAAACGAAGATCACGATTCGTCAAAATCCCGATCAGCTTATTGTTCTCATCTACGATCGGTACACCGGAAATCCGGAACTTACCCATGAGCTCCTCTGCATCGGATACAAGATGATTAGCATGGAGGGAAAAAGGATTCGTAATAACACCACTTTCCGAACGTTTAACCCGATCAACCTCTTCTGCCTGTTGCTCAACGGTCATATTTTTATGAATAATGCCGATTCCGCCTTCTCTAGCAATGGCAATTGCCAAAGGAGCTTCCGTTACGGTGTCCATCCCAGCACTGATGAGCGGGATGTTTAATTTCACATGCTCGCTCAATTTGGTGCTAACATCCACTTCTTTTGGAAGTACCTCGGATTTTCTAGGAACCAACAATACATCGTCAAAAGTGAAGCCTTCCTTGCTAAACTTATCTTCCCACACCTGGGTTATTCCTCCTTTTTGTCGTCTTCCTGCGGACTACAACTACTGTCAGAGCTGGACCGGACGGCATTTTCAAGTATTTTCAGAAATATATTATTGCCATCTTAGCAAAGGGCCCATAGGCTGTCAAGGATTGAAATTCGCCCTTTGCCCGAAGTTCGCAAGTATCCATCCAGCGCGTTATCCTGTCCCTTAGGAATGGACAAACGGCGGGTTTCTTCTATTAAATGGAGAATCACCCGCGTTTAAGCCTCGTCTGCCAATATGCCAATCCCTTAAGGCATTTCCTAGAGGTCCAATGAATAGCTGTCGTTTAGTATCACCCAACCTGGTACGAGATAGTCTCGATTTCATAAATACATGCTATTGAATATAGGAAAAGACCGTTATCGAGTAATCGATAACGGTCTTTATGGTTGTTCGCTTGGCGACGTCCTACTCTCCCGGGACCCTTCGGTCCAAGTACCATCGGCGCTGGAAGGCTTAACGGTCGTGTTCGGTATGGGAACGCGTGGAACCCTTCCGC
>NZ_CP150269.1:15000-80000 GCF_037976825.1 Paenibacillus sp. FSL K6-1330 | reverse complement strand
CTCACTCGTTGTTCAGTTTTCAAAGATCAACTTCTTCGTTTGCCGCCAACATTTTATCTCGTTAGCAACTCTTATATCTTATCACATCCGCTCGTTCATTGCAAGCTTTTTTTGAATTTATTTTTCAAATTCATTTTGGCTTGTTGTCTCAAGCGATTGTTTCGACCGTATTTCTTGGCCGGAAGTATAATATACCATGGCATTCGCCAATATGCAACCCTTTTGACAAATTAATAATAAGGTAAAATCATACATTCATTTACTTACTATATACTAGGTATTCAGTATCTCCATTTCCCTGCCTGCTTCTTTGGCCAGAAGGTATAACTGAAGCTATATATGAAGTCAATTCCCAGGATCACGGCCCATTGCAAGATCAACGCCTTTAGCTGCTCCGTTCGTTCTGGTTCCCCAACCACAACAATCATAACGCCAAGCAATATAACTCCTATCATCCACGCCAACACATGGCGATACCACCCCTGGCGTTCACGCTTGGCGCGAACCGCTCCATGTTTCGTGGCTGGCTCCGGTTTCTTGCCACCTGCAAATCGGTGAGCAAACCGGGCGTCCGCCCATTGGATAATCCGATGCCCAAAAGCAATCGTCACCCCGATGTATACAGCTGCCAGCCCATGCATGAATCCGGCCTCTGCCCCGCCACGCAAATCTATCATGGTTACGGCTATCAATAATAAGTCGATGATCGGCGTACACAGCAGCAGTATTCCGCCCGTTCTTTTCATTCCAAGCAAATATCTTGCACTTAATCCAGCGAGAACAAATACCCAGAATAAAATTTCACATCCAATAATAAAAGCTGCAATCATTCGCCGGCCTCCTTATTTAATACGTTTGTGCTAAATAAATGTAGCACAGCTTTATTCTCAGAACAAGAGAGAATCGGGATCACCATACAAAAAAAGGCAGCCGACTATAGAGATCTATAGCCGACTGCCTCTTCCACAATCTATTAATGGAGCAAACGCTACTACTCCTTATTACGCATGTGCGGGAACAGTAAGACATCACGAATGGATGGGGAATTCGTAAGAAGCATGATCAAACGATCGATCCCGATACCAAGTCCGCCTGTTGGCGGCATGCCATACTCCAGTGCACGCAAGAAATCTTCATCCATCTCGTGCGCTTCGTCATTGCCCTGTTCTTTTTCCTTCATCTGCGCTTCAAAACGCTGACGCTGGTCGATCGGATCATTGAGCTCCGAGAAGGCGTTCGCGTGCTCACGCGCCACGATAAACAGCTCAAAGCGATCCGTGAACCGCGGATCCACGTCGTTCTTCTTCGCCAGCGGCGAAATCTCAACCGGATGACCGGTTACGAACGTCGGCTGAATCAGTGTCTCTTCAACGAATTGCTCAAAGAACGCGTTCAAGATGTGGCCGAATGTCATATGCGGCTCTACCGGAACTTTATGTTCTTTTGCAAGACGATGCGCTTCCTCATTGGACATGTCAACACTAAAGTCAACGCCGACTACTTCTTTTACGGCATCAACCATGGATACACGACGCCATTGTGGCGTCAGGTCAACTTCGTGCCCTTGATAGGAAATCACTTGTGTACCCAGCACCTCTTGGGCAATATGGGCAATCATATTCTCGGTCAGTGCCATAATATCTTTATAATCCGCATAGGCTTCATAGAGCTCAATCATCGTAAACTCCGGATTATGACGGGTAGAGATCCCTTCATTCCGGTATACGCGGCCAATCTCATACACTTTTTCCAAGCCGCCCACGATCAGACGCTTCAGATGAAGCTCAATCGCGATCCGCATATACAGCTCCATATCCAGCGCATTATGATGCGTAATGAACGGACGTGCCGCCGCACCACCAGCGATCGAATGCAAAGTCGGAGTTTCCACTTCAAGATAGCCTTGGGAATCCAGGTAACGGCGCATCGATTGAATAATACGGGAACGGGCAATGAAGGTCTTCTGTACATCTGGGTTGATAATCAGGTCGACATAACGCTGACGGTAACGGAGTTCCACATCCTTCAAACCATGGAATTTCTCAGGGAGCGGATAAAGCGACTTCGAAAGAACCTCCAGTTCCTTCACTTTAATGGTGGTTTCACCGGTTTTGGTCTTGAACAAGACCCCTTTGACCCCGATGATGTCACCCAGATCAAGGATGCTGAATGCTTCATATTGCGCTTCTGCAATCGAATCCTGGCGAACATAGATCTGAATCCGGCCGCTCAAATCTTGAATATGAGCAAAAGAAGCCTTGCCCATGCCACGCTTCGCCATAATCCGGCCAGCCAGGTTCACTTCCACCTGCTTCTCTTCCAGTTCTTCCTTGGAGAGCTCGTCATACTGTTTCAGAATATCACCTGCGTGATGTTCTCTTTCATATTTTCCGCCAAACGGGTCGATGCCCAGCTTGCGAAGCTCGTCCAATTTGTTGCGGCGGATTTGCAAAAGCTCACTTAACTCCTGTTCTTGTTCCTGGTTATTCATTTCTTCCGTCATCGTCATTCATCTCCTTCATTTCACTTCCATCGTAATCCCCAACAGCATTAAACGCCGCCACCCATACATGATCCGGACAGCCCTTGAACACTTGTACACATTCGGTTAGGACTTAACGGTAGGGCAGCCATTCAAGACATGCCATTAACCCATTAAGCCCTCAACACAGCCTTGCCTATTCAAAATAACCCCACAAAGTGGAGCCTATGCTACGATGCTTATTCCAAATACTTTGCGGGGACCCCAAAAAACTTATAAATTCTAATATGTTAAAAAAGCCCCCCGAAGGAAGCTTTCTACACCACATTCCGACTTACTTCTTAATGTCTACAATTTTATATTGAATAACGCCCGCAGGAACGTTAACATCTACAACCGATCCTTTTTGCTTGCCAATAATCGCTTTGCCGACAGGACTCTCGTTAGAGATCTTGTTGTTAAGCGGATCCGATTCAGCCGTACCTACAATGGTATATTGCATCGTGTCGCCGAATTCCAAATCCTCTACGATCACCGTGTTGCCCACGCCGACGACATCGGTATTGATATCATCATTGTTAATGATGCGCGCATTGCGGAGCATTTTCTCAAGCGTTATAATCCGGCCTTCGATAAAGGCTTGCTCGTTCTTAGCGTCTTCATATTCGGAGTTTTCACTAATATCACCATATCCGATGGCAACTTTAATCCGCTCAGCCACTTCGCGGCGTTTTACAGACTTTAGATTCTCAAGTTCGTCCTCCAGTTTCTTCAGACCGTCCTGGGTTAGAATGACTTCTTTATCGCTCATTAACCGATTCTCCTGTCATGTAAATAATTTAAACCACGGTATCAACATACTATATGCGAATTCTTGGGGATCAGAACTTCCCTCTGATGCCTGCTCAATTTCTTGAATTTATACTGAAAGATTATATGGGAACCATTTCAAAAAGTCAATGCGCGCAAAGGCTGTTACGAATGTCGCATACACGCACCCATTAACAGCCTGCACCCCTAATTATCCCATCGCCGCAACGGCTTGAGGGTATACACTTTTTGTCGATTCTTCTTGGGCCTCCAGATTGTTCACAAAGTTGTTCAGAAGGTTCACCATTTCGTCTCGCTTCGTTTCTTCCATAATCATATCTTTAATGCGAGCGGATCCCTTCAGCCCTTTCAAATACCAGGAAAGATGCTTGCGCATTTCCCGTACCGCAACCGCTTCGCCGCGCAGAGCGATCAACCGGTCCATATGCAGAATGGCAATCCGGATTTTCTCCTGCGGAGCCGGATCCGGCAGCAGCTGGCCTGTCTTCAGGTACTCCACGGTACGATACAGCATCCATGGGTTCCCCAGCGCTCCGCGGCCGATCATGACACCATCGCAGCCTGTCGTATCCAGCATTCGGCGAGCATCCTCCGGCGTCACCACATCGCCGTTACCGATAACCGGAATGGCGACGGCTTCTTTCACTTGGCGAATGATGTCCCAATCCGCGTGCCCGGTGTAGAGCTGCTCGCGCGTACGTCCGTGAACGCTGACCGCCTGACCGCCCGCGCGTTCGACAGCTTGTGCATTTTCGACAGCATAGATGTGATCGCTATCCCAGCCTGTGCGCATCTTCACCGTGACCGGTTTGTTCACGGCATCAACAACGGCCGCTACCATTTCATAGATTTTGTTCGAATCCAGAAGCCAGCGCGCACCCGCATCAACCTTCGTTACCTTCGGTGCAGGACAGCCCATGTTAATGTCGATGATGTCGGCATTGGTTTGCTGATCGACAACTTTGGCCGCTTCCACCAAGGATTGACGGTCACCGCCAAAAATTTGCAGGCTCAGCGGCTTCTCCCGCTCGTCGACGAACAGCATCTCCTGGGTGCGCTTGTTCCCGTGAACAATGGCCTTGCCGCTCACCATTTCGGCGCAAACCAAACCGGTACCGAATTCCTTAGCAATCAAGCGGAACGCTGGGTTGCACACGCCTGCCATGGGCGCCAGAACCACTTGGTTCTTCATCTCGATGTTTCCGATTTGCAACTTGTCCATTTTATGTGTCAACCCTTTATATTCAGATATTTATAGTGGAAAGATCCCGGTTATCGTGCAAGGGATCCATAAGTTTCAAACCAACTCATCATACTCATGAATCGCACCCTCGTCCAGTCCGCAAAAATTACATGTCTTGTAGATCGCATCCAGAAGCATCATCCTATATTAATGGCCGGGTTTAATGAAAATAAACCTGCACCGGCTTTTCTATTCAAATGTTCTAGCTCCGTTCCTTAAGCTCCTGCAATGTAATCTCCAGCACGTCCGCAATCTGAGCCAGCATCTGCTCCTCGGCACGGCGGTTCCCCCGCTCAATCGCACCAAGGACGGCCAGTGAAATACCGGTTCGCTCGGCGAGCTCTTGCTGGGTTAAACCCTTCAATTTTCGGAAAGCGCGGATACGCTGCGCCAGCTGCTTGTTTTCCAAAGCTGTATTCCTTCCTTTCCTTCCAGGTTCTCAAGTGCTGTCTTCACTACAGGGTACAGACCTGAAGGTTCGAGCTCAAATACGATATCGGCCAGCGGTCTGAGCACAAAAGCCCGTTCCTGCATACGGGGGTGCGGCAGAACAAGGTCCGGCGTATCCAGACGGCGTCCTTCCATCCATAACAGGTCCAGGTCCACCGTCCGCGGCCCCCAATGAATATGACGGACCCGGCCAAGCTGTTTTTCAATTCGCTGCATTTCGGCAAGCAGCTCATGGGGACTCAGCGATGTCGACACGGCTGTGGCCATATTAAGAAACATCGGTTGATCCACATAGCCGACCGGCTCGGTTTCATACAAGTTGGATACGCGCTCTACCGATATGCCAGGTACTTCGTCCAACCGTTCTAAAGCCTCCATCAGGTTGCCCTCGCGGTCTCCCAAATTGGCCCCTAAAGCAATATAAGCCTCTGAACACTCAGAGGTGGCGTGTGAATTCATGATCGTCTCACTTCCTGGTCCGGTGCAGCTCAATGGTCACACCTTCAAAATGAATGTCAAAAGGCGGGTGCGGCTTCGTCAATCGGACCGTTAAAGCATCGATAATAGTATAAGTGTCCAATACCTTAGATGCAATATGCTCCGCTAAAGCTTCAATCAGGCGGAACGACTCCGTCCGCATAATATCCAGCAAGAGATCATGAATCTCGGCATAATTTACCGTTAACGTCAGGTCATCCGTCTTCGCAGCTTTGCTCAAATCCATCTCCAGCTCCAGATCCACATAGAATCGTTGACCCAGCTTGCGCTCTTCCTCAAACACACCGTGGTAGCCGTAGTATTCCATGCGGCTCAGTATCATTTTATCCATCTCGTAACTCCGCCCTTCCATCCTTTGTCCCGAAAAAAATTATATACGTGTAAGCTCCGTTGAAGCGTAAGTCATGGCATCACACATCTTCGCTGTCCGTTTCATATGCAACACGTCATGCACACGAACGATCTGGCAGCCTTGCGCAATCCCGTAAGCCACGGTAGCAGCCGTTCCTTCGAGCACATCTTGCGCCGGGGCGCCAAGTGTGGTCTGGATAAACCTTTTGCGGGAGGTAGCCAGCAGCACCGGAAACCCAAGCCCTACAAGCTGATCGAGGGAGGCCATCACTTTCAAGTTCTCGTCGTAGTCCTTGGCAAACCCGATACCCGGGTCGAGCAAAATATGCTGATCCTGCACACCTGCAGCCCTCGCAATTTCGACACTTTCCAGCAAATCGCGCTTTACGTCCTCGATAAGATTGATGTAATTCCGATCGCGGCGATTGTGCATCAAAATCACGGGGCATCCGAGCTCTGCCGCTGTCTTGGGCATATCCGTGTCGTCTTTAAAGCCCCAAATATCATTTATGATATGAGCGCCCGCTCCAATAGCCTGACGCGCAACTTCCGCTTTATACGTGTCAATTGATAATGGAATATGCGGCGCATGCCGATGGATGGCTTCTATAACCGGGATAACGCGGGCGAGCTCCTCTTCAGCTCCAACCGGCTCATGGCCTGGACGCGTCGATTCTCCGCCGATATCGATGATGTCAGCTCCCTCTTCCACCAGTTGAAGCGCGTGCTCGACCGCCCGCTCCGTGTCGTGATAACGACCTCCGTCGGAGAACGAATCCGGTGTCACATTCAATATGCCCATAATGAGCGTGGATTGACCGAGCTCTAACACAGCATCCTTGCTCAGCCGATATTCACGTTCGTAAATCGTTGTTTTCATGCCTTTTGCCCTGCTTTCCTTCTATATGCGCTCAGTAATGTACGGGTTATCGGACCGGCTAATCCTTGTCCAATAACTAGAGTCTCGCCTTCAGCTCCAATCAACGTCGTAACCGGAACAATCTCCTGCACAGAACCGGTCGTAAATATTTCATCCGCTCCAGTGAAAAACTCCCAGCTGTAACGGCCTTCTTCGACTTCCATCCCAAGATCGGCAGCCAATTCCAGCACCACGGCCCGGGTAATCCCCGGCAAAATGCCCGTACTTATGTCAGGCGTATATACACGACCCGCTTTGACAAAAAAGACATTGCTGACAATGCCCTCCGCCACTTCCCCGGCCGCCGTTAGCATCAGCCCCTCTGTCGGACCATCCGAGTGGCTTGGGTATTCGGCCAATTCCCGCTTTGCGAGTATATTGTTCATATAATGCAGAGATTTCAGCCGAACCGAGGATTCCGGTGTGTTTCGCGGAAGGGACAGCCTCCGCATGGCTCTGCCTTTCTCGTAAAGCATTTCGTTTACGGCCGGCAGCTCTTTGGCGAATAAAATCTCGGAAGGCTTCAAATAATCGCCAGCAGGCAAACCGAGCAATCCCTCTCCTGCCGTTACAGTATACCGGATATAAGCATCCTGGAGACCATTGGCCTCCATCAGTTCCGATATCCAGCGGCTGATCCTCTCAGCATCCGCCCTGTGGACGATCCCGAGCTCCCGGCAGCTGTTCATGAGCCGGCTCAAGTGCCGCTCTATTAAAAAAGGCTTCCCCTCGTAAGTGCGGAAGGTCTCGAATAACCCCATTCCGTACAGAAGGCCGTGATCCATTACAGGTATGACAGCTTCGGCAGCTTCAACGATGCCGCCGTTCATGCCAATATACTTCATGCTTTGGTGCCAGCTGTACGCTTCAAGAAATTGCGCAGCATTTGATGGCCATGGTCCGTAATGATGGATTCCGGATGGAACTGCACCCCTTCTATGGGATATTGTTTATGCCGAAGCCCCATGATTTCGCCCTCTTCGGTCCAGGCGGTAATCTCCAGCTCATCCGGCAAAGTTTCCTTCTCAACGATCAGCGAGTGATAGCGCGTTGCGGTGAACGGAACCGGTAAGCCTTCGAAGACCGAGCCGCCCGTATGCTGGATCGCGGATGTTTTCCCGTGCATCAGGCGCTCCGCACGAATCACGTTGCCGCCAAAGGCTTGCCCGATCGCCTGATGGCCAAGGCAGACGCCGAAGATCGGAATCACACCCTTGAAATGCGAAATAACATCCAGACTGATGCCGGCTTCATTCGGCGTGCACGGTCCCGGAGATATCAGGATATGGTCCGGGGCCAATGCCTCGATGCCAGCGATGTCGATCTCATCATTCCGGTAAACCTTCACTTCCTCGCCGAGCTCACCCAAATATTGAACCAGGTTATACGTAAACGAATCATAATTGTCGATGACAAGTATCATATTAGTTCCCCCCTATATTCGCGGACAACACTGCCGCTTCTTCTTCACTGCATATCAGTGCAGCAATCAAAGCCTTTGCCTTGTTATGACACTCCCTGTATTCCCGGTACGGATCGGAGTCAATGACAATCCCCGCACCCGTCTGAATATAGCCGACCCCATCCTTTACGGCGAGGGTCCGAATAATAATGTTGAGCTCCATATCACCATTATAATCGATCCAGCCCATGGAGCCGGTATAGGGCCCCCGCGTCACGGGCTCCAGCTCTTCGATGATCTCCATGGTCCGGATTTTGGGTGCGCCTGTAATGGTGCCGCCGGGGAACGCTGCCGCAATGACATCATGTGCATGGTTGCCCTCTGCAATCCGACCTTCTACTTGCGACACCAGATGCATCACGTGAGAGTACCTCTCGACAGTCATCAGCTCCGGAACATGCACGGATCCGTATGCGGCAATGCGGCCAATGTCATTGCGCTCCAAATCGACCAGCATAATATGCTCCGCCCGTTCTTTCTCGCTGCCAAGCAGTTCCGCTTCCATTGCCGCATCCTCTTCCGGATTGCTTCCCCGGCGCCGAGTTCCCGCAATCGGTCGTGCAGATACGACATCGCCATCCAGCTTCACCAGCAATTCCGGTGAGCCGCTAGCCAAGCTGAAGCCCGGCGAGGATAAATACCCCATATACGGCGACGGATTCAGGATACGCAGCCACTCATAAATATCCGCGGGGTCCGCATGCAGTTGCAAATGACGGCGCAGAGACAAATTGACCTGAAATACATCACCCTGCCGAATATATTCTTGAATCGAGCGTACCGCCTGCTCGAACGCTTCCTGCGTAAAATCAATCTCCAGCCGATCCCAAATCTCGACATTCGGCCCGGACAGCTCTTGCGCTTTCTTCCATCGTTCCTGCCGTACGTGCTCATCTTCGGACTCCGAGCCGTTCCCTACGACTGTTCCGAACATTTGATTCCATTGGAACAGCATCGATTCAGCCCTTACGACAGCCCGATCATATAACTCCTGCAATAGCTTCTCTTGATCGGTTGAAAGCACCGAACCTCTGGATGCATCAACAGAAGCACCGGATGCCGCCTTTTCCTCCGAAACTTCCCCGGTCCCGAATGCCCAAGGCAGAGGGACATGTACCGAACAGTAGATGCTGTCATCTGTATGATCATAGATCCAGATCTCTTCCATGCGCATCCACATATAATCCAGGAACCCCGGCTCATCTTTGGCCATCTTGGGGAGCTGCTCAATCGATCGGATTACATCGTAGCTTAGAAAACCGGCGCAGCCTCCGCGAAAGTCCGGCCAGCCCGGAACACGGGGAGCCCGCCATTCTTTCATCCACTGCTCTAACAGATGCAGTGGCTTTCCCGTTACCTGCGTTCGCGAATCCCCCGACAGCTCTATGATCTCTCCATAGCTTCCCTTCCCCTGCAGAATGGACACTGGCCGCAATCCAAGATACGTATAGCGTCCGCCCTTACCGCTCTCCAGCACAAAGGCATACGGCGATGCCGCTTTCCATGCATGTCTCCATGACAGGGGTAACCCTCTTGTTGCTCCTTTATATTGAACCAGATAGGGAACGACGGACCAGCCCTCTTTAGCCCATGCCTGCCACTGGGCCAGCTCCACTCTTCTCTCCATGCCGATCCTCCCTTAGTCATCAAAAGCCTTACTGTTGCCTGTCAGTATACTGTATCCCGCTTCTCTTGAAAACCCTAAATAGAAGCTCGTCCAACAATAATTTTTTGAAGCGGTCATCCCGTGGATTCCAATAAAGCGTTATCTTTGGGACTAGTATACGCAAAAAGCCCTCAATGCTATAAAAACACATTGAGGACCCCTTCCTTGTCACGCATTATCTCACCCAGATGAGGTGAGACCATGCGCGCATATTACAATATCATCTTACTCGTTACTCGAAGTTATAGAGCGGCGTGCTCAGGTAACGTTCTCCATTACTTGGGATCACGGCTACCACCCGCTTGCCTTTACCAAGCTCTTTGGCAACCTTCAATGCCGCATATACAGCCGCACCGGAAGAAATGCCGCCAAGAACGCCTTCTTCCTTCGCCACACGGCGGGAGGTTTCAAAGGCATCATCATTCTCGACATGAACGATTTCATCGTAGACTTCTTGGTTCAAAATTTCAGGAATGAAGTTTGCGCCAATGCCCTGGATTTTGTGAGGACCTGGTTTGCCTCCGGCAAGGATTGGCGATGCAGCAGGCTCAACTGCAATGATCTTAATATCAGGGAATTGCTCTTTCAGCACTTCGCCCGCCCCTGTAATCGTTCCGCCTGTTCCAATACCTGCCACGAACGCATCCAAGGAACCGCCGATGGATTGGATCGCTTCAACGATTTCCGGACCTGTTGTTTCACGGTGGATTTTCACGTTGGCTTGGTTATTGAATTGATCGGCCATAAAGAATCCGGCATTTTCCTTCAGAATTTCTTCCGCCTTCTTAACCGCACCGTTCATTCCTTCCGACCCCGGTGTCAGTACCAGTTCCGCGCCATAGGCACGCAGCAGGTTGCGGCGCTCCAAGCTCATGGTTTCAGGCATAACGATAACCGCTTTGTAGCCTTTGGCAGCTGCCACCATAGCTAGACCAATACCGGTATTACCGCTTGTTGCTTCAATAATGGTATCGCCCGGCTTCAAACGCCCGTCCTTCTCCGCTTCTTCCACAATGCTGATCGCGATCCGGTCTTTAACGCTTGCACCCGGGTTCTGGTATTCCAGCTTCAGATAAACCTCTGCGCTATCCTCCGGTACGATCCGGTTCAAACGGACGAGTGGAGTTCCACCGATTAATTCTGTCACATTGTTTACGACTTTTGCCATGAATGAAGCCCTCCTCTAAATATGAATCTGAATAAACTAGTAAATCCATAATGGTGTTATACATTCTAATGTCGAATCATTAAATTTGTGGTGTCTGGATGTTGAAAGAAAAGCAGAGCCAGCATATAGACTCTAATTCTTGATTATTGAGGTTGCTGATATCCGAGTAAAAAGGTAGGTTTTTATACCTTCATCTTAACAACGTTACGTGTCATTGTCAATATCCCACATCTCGAAAATCAACATTTCTAGGTGGATTTTCCTCCGCCTCCCGGACGAGGAAACACGAATTCGTCTCTAGCCATGCACGCTCAGAAAGCCACCATTCCTCAGTGAATAAAACCTTTTGCAACCTTCAACGCAAAAAAAGCTCCTGCAGCCACATCTTACTCCGCCACAGCGAGCTTTCTCCATGTTCTTCTTCTATTTACAACGTGACCGTACCAGCGCTAATCCGGGCCTCGTATTTCTCGCGAAGCTGACGCTCCAGTTCGGATAAAGACACCGACTGCTCTAGGGCCAGCTGCTTACGAACCGCCTCGCGGACACTTTCCTCGCTCGGGGCCTTAGGCTCGATAATTTCCTTCACATAAACAATGGCATAGGTGTCTGTGAGTGAGATCGGTCCCGCAATATCCCAGGGCTCAAGCGTTGAAGCTGCATCCAGCAGTGCCGGCGGCAAGAAGGGATCATCCTCCTCGACCAAGCCGATCTGCCCGCCGTCTTCGCGAGTATACTCATCGAGAGATACCTGAGCCGCGAGATCCGCAAAAGCTTCTCCATTCTCCAGCCGATCCATGACCCGTTCTGCCTCATTTTCCGAAGCGACCTCGATCATGGATAAATTCAACTGCTTCTTGGGGCGAAATTGGTCAGGGTACTGTTCCAGATACGAATCGATCTGCTGCTCTTCGATGTGTACGTCGGAAGTCGCAATTTTCTCAAGCAGCAGCCGATACATCATCTCTGTCTTTAGTTCACTCTCCGTAATGCCAAGCTGATCTTCCATTTCCGATAAGAAACGTTCCTTAGAACCGTAGCTGTGGCTCATGACTTCGATTTCTGCATCGACTTCCGCCGGCATAACATCAATATCCTTCGCTTTGGCCTCCAGAGCCACGGCGTGCCGATTCAGCATGGTCATCAGCATTTCGCGGCCATAACGCTTCTTTAGCTCGTCAACCCACTCGTCTTCGGTAATCGCCCTGTCCTGGATGGATGCAACTGGTTGGGAGCCATCTTTCCAAGATGGTGAAGCCTCTTGCGATAAATTCCCGGAAAACAGCATCCAGCCCCCCATACCCAATACGCATGCTGTCAAGACAATGACGGTCGCCCACAATCCCTTCTCTTGTCTCGTCATCACGGTCGCTCATCCCAACGTTAAGATTTGGCCCGCTCTAGCACGGATTTTAGCTGTTCTCTATCGAACGTATATTTTTCATTGCAAAAATGACAAGAAACTTCGGCCTTGCCATCCTCTTCGATCATCTGCTCAAGCTCTTCCTGCCCCAAGCTGATCAAAGCGCGCTCCACTCGCTCATGCGAGCAGTCACAGCTGAAGTACACGTCCATTTCCTCCAAAATGGTCACATCCGGAACTACTCGTTTCAGGATGTCTTCCAGTTCCAGTCCTTCTTCCAGCATCTCGGTGATCGGTGGAATCTTGCTCAGCGCAAGCTCAAGCTCCGTAATCTCATCCTCGGTAACGCCGGGGAGAAGCTGAATGATGAAGCCGCCCGCATTCGACACGGAATAATCCGGTGAAACCAGCACACCCAGGCTTACCGCCGAGTTGGTCTGTTCGGATACGGCAAAATAGTATGTGAAGTCTTCAGCGAGCTCGCCCGAAATAATCGGTACGCTGCCACGGTAAGGCTCCTTCAACCCGAAATCCTTGATCACATCAATATGGCCGGTGGTTCCTACAGCAGCGGCAACATCCATCTTACCCGGACGGATATTCGTCAGCTCCACATGCGGATTTTTGACATATCCGCGGACCTCGCCGTTGGCATTACTCTCCGCCGCAATCAAACCGATCGGTCCGTCGCCTCGCACTTGAATGCTAAGACGCTCGTCTCCTTTTAGCATAGCTCCCATCATCGCTGCTGCTGACACGGTGCGGCCCAAAGCGGCTGTGACGACAGGAAACGTATCATGTCTTTGGCGAAGCTCTTCAACCAAATCGGTTGTCCGAACGGCAAATGTCCGTACTTTCCCGTTTAATGCTGTTCCCCGCAGCAAACGGTCTTTTTGATTACCCATCTTGAGGCCTCCTTGTCTTTCTAGTTGTTTGTAATATCTAACGGTTTTATAGCGGTTCTAGTTACGCTCATAAATAATACGCAAGCCTTCTAATGTCAGAAGGGGAGAAATCTCTTCAATGGACTCCGTTTCGCTGGCAATCAGCTCGGCCATTCCCCCGGTAGCGATAACCTTAACATTGTCCGTACCCATCTCGGCTTTTATACGCTTGACCAGGCCATCAACCTGTCCCGCATAACCAAAAACGATGCCTGCCTGCATGGCATGTACGGTATTGCGCCCAATTACTTTTTTCGGCTTTTCGAGCTCTACGCGAGGAAGCTTGGAAGCACGCTGTACCAGAGCCTCAGTAGCAATGCCAATACCAGGCACAATCACTCCGCCAAGATAATTGCCTGCCTTATCAATGCAATCAAACGTCGTCGCCGTACCGAAATCCACCACAATCAGCGGCCCCCCGTACTGCTCGACGGCTGCTACTGCATTCACGATCCGGTCAGCGCCAACCTCGCGCGGATTCTCATACCGCAGATTCAGTCCTGTTTTGATCCCCGGTCCTACAATCAGGGGCGCCTTGCCAATATATTTATTGCACATCTCCTCGACCACACGTACAAGAGGAGGAACTACGGAAGAAACAATTACGCCTTCTATTTGGCTTACCAATATATTGGACATTTGAAACAAATTGTGAATCAGTACACCGTATTCATCCACGGTGGACTGACGCGATGTACTGATTCGAAAATCATGCAGCAGCTTCTTCCCCTGATACACACCCAGTACAATATTGGTATTCCCTACATCCACAACTAGAATCAACCTTCTGTCCCTCCTTTCTTCGCATTCAGATCCAGACTGATATCGAGACTATGGAAAGAATAAGTCAGCCGACCAACGGATATCACGTCGACCCCGGTCTCGGCAATCCCGCGTACGGTCTCCAGCGTCACGTTCCCCGATGCTTCGACCCGCACATGAGGCACCTTGGCCTTGATTCTTCGAACAGACTCCGCCATCATGTCATGACTCATGTTATCCAGCATAATAATATCTGCGCCTGCAGCCAGTGCTTCCTCCACCTGCGCCAAGCTCTCGGTTTCAACTTCTATCGTCATGGTATGTGGAATATGGGCTCTTGCCCGGCTGACCGCTTGCGCGATTCCTCCTGCACCCTTAATGTGATTATCCTTAATCATAACGGCATCGTACAGACCGAAACGATGGTTCGCGCCGCCGCCAACCCGAACAGCATACTTCTCGAGCATTCGGTGGCCTGGTGTCGTTTTGCGGGTATCCACCAATCTTGTCGGCAATCCCTCAAGTACATCTACAAAAGAACGTGTTCTTGTTGCAATACCCGACATACGCTGAAGCAAATTCAAAGCGAGACGCTCGCCTGTCAAAATACGATGAGTGCTTCCTTCCACCTCAGCGAGAACCGTTCCTTTTTCAACCTCGTCCCCATCCCGAACCAATGCCGTAAACGTCAGCGACGGATCAACCGTTTCGAATACCAGCTCTGCTACCGGCATCCCTGCCACGATTCCAGCCTCCTTGGCATGGATAACGCCCTTGGATTCATGACCCGGCTCAATGGTGGTAAGAGTCGTAATGTCCCCCGACCCAATATCCTCCTGCAGCCAAGTCCGTATACTCTGGAGAAGGCCATCGTTGTATCCGTTAAACATCATCGCTTAATTCCTCCGTCATTTCTTGATCCCGTGTATGGACAATATGTTTCTGCCATACGCTGTCATTCCGCTCCGGGAAATCCTCACGGTAGTGGGCTCCCCGGCTTTCTTCACGACCCAGCGCACCCTGCACCACAAGTAAGGATGCTGTGAGCATGTTGGCAAACTCGTATTCCTCACGCTTGGAAAGCATCGAATGGAACAATGGCAGCTGACGGCCGAGCTCTTCTGCTGCTCTTAATAGAGTATCCCGATTTCTCCGAAGTCCTGCATAACGTACCATCACCTTCTGAAGCTTCAAGCGCTTTTCCACCATTGCCTGGGACGGGGTGTCCTTGCGACCGAGATGGAATGATACATGAAGTGGATCTCCTGAGGGTTCCGGCAGACTCTTAATGCGCTCGACAATACGACTGCCGTACACAATCGCCTCCGACAGCGAATTGCTGGCCAAACGGTTCGCCCCGTGAACACCGGTAGACGATACCTCCCCGCAAGCAAATAAACGCTTCACGCTGCTCTCGCCATGCAGATTGGTTTTGATGCCCCCCATCATATAATGCGCAGCCGGGGAGACCGGAATCCAATCTGACGATAAATCGAGTCCATATTGCATGCAGGTTTCATAAATCGTTGGGAATCGATGTTTGACCATCTCCGGCGACTCATGGGTGATATCCAGATAAACAAAGGTAGACCCCGTTGCTTCCATCTCACTGACAATGGCCCGTGCTACAATATCCCGTGGCGCCAGCTCCAGCAATTCATGGTATTTGGGCATGAACCGTTCCCCTCGTATATTCCGAAGAACGGCACCTTCACCCCGAACCGCCTCTGATATAAGGAATCGGGGCGCCCCCGGATAACTAAGCGCCGTCGGGTGGAACTGTATAAATTCCATATCCCGAATTTCTGCGCCTGCCCGATAAGCCATGGCAACGCCATCCGCTGTGGCAACCTCCGGATTGGTCGTATACCGGTACAATTGACCGGCGCCGCCGGAACACATCACCGTCGCCCGTCCACGTACGAATACCCGTTTGCCGTCTGGCATCTGTACTAAAACGCCATGACACTCTTCCTGCTCGGTAATCAGGTCAATGACAAAATGATCGTCCCACACCTCTACATTGTGAAGCATTTCAACCTGAATGGAAAGGGCACGCACGATTTCATATCCGGTTGCATCCCCGTTGGCATGAAGGATCCGGCGATGACTGTGCGCGCCTTCTTGGGTGAGTGCGAGCTCGCCATTCTCCACATCAAACATCGTACCGAGCCGAATCAGCTCTTGAACACCGACCGGGCCCTCGTTGACAAGCACATCCACCGCGGTAGAAGAACATAGGCCCGCCCCTGCCAGGAGGGTGTCCTGCCGGTGGTAGGCCGGAGAGTCATCCTCTGCTGTTACGGCTGCAATCCCTCCCTGTGCATAACGCGTGTTGCTTTCAAGCAGCGATTTCTTCGTAATCAATAGCACATTCTGAGTCGCGCTTGCCATGATCGCCGTATATAAACCCGCAATGCCTGAACCGATCACGATGACATCCGTCTCAATGACCGGAAGATCGTTCAGCTCAAAATCAATTAAATACTGCGGTATCACGATGCCTCACCTGTCTTTTCACGAAAGAGTAGCGCATGCTACTTAACTTGTAACATGCGCTCTAATGAAGTTCTGGCTTTCTCTGCAACGACCGGCGGCACATAAATTTGCGGCTTCATCGTTTCCAACGCTTTAACCAGCTTTTTGAGGTTATTCACTTTCATATTCGGACACACCAGGAACTTCGTAGCGAAGTGGAACGATTTATCCGGGCTATCCAATCGAAGCTGATATCCGGTTCCATCCTCTGTGCCTACAATAAACTCCTTGGCAGATGAATTTTTGCAATATTCCAGAATAGCGGTGGTACTCCCTACAAAATCGCCCATCGCAACAACCTCAGGACGGCATTCCGGGTGCACCACAAATTCCGCATGAGGATATTTGGCCTTCATCTCGACAACATCCTTAACCGTCAGCATGTCATGCGTGTTGCAATACCCTTCCCAGATAATAAGCTTCTTGTCGGTATGCTGCTGAACATAATGTCCCAGGTTTTTATCAGGCACCCATATAATTTCATCCGAATCCACCGACTGAATCACTTTAACGGCATTGGATGACGTACAGCAGATATCCGTTTCGGCTTTGATCTCAGCCGATGAATTGATGTATGTGACCACTTTCGCATTCGGATGCTGCGCTTTCAGCTTCCGAAGTCCGTCCACGTTCACCATATCCGCCATAGGGCAGCCAGCCCGCTCATCCGGTATAAGAACCGTCTTGCCCGGTGCCAGAATTTTAGCGCTCTCGCCCATAAAATGCACACCGCAAAATACGATGACCTCAGCATCGGTTTGTGCTGCCTTCTGCGCGAGCAGGAAGGAATCCCCCCGGAAATCAGCGACCTCTTGTATTTCGTCCCGTTGATAATAATGAGCCAAAATGATTGCATTACGTTCCTTCTTCAATTGCATTAACCGCTCACGCAGTTCACGGTTCTGTTCTGCTTTACGCTCCAGTGCCAAAGCTTCCATGATCGACCCTCTCCCTTTATGTAGTCCGGCGGTTCGCCGCTGATGACCATGTGACTTTCAGGATGGTTTCCACCTTTGTGAAAGGATGCGCATCCTTATTTAACAACTAATGTACACGTTCGTTCTGCCCCCTGTCAATGTGATAGAAAGCACAAAAAGAACCGGAAAACGAATTATCGTTCTCCGGTTCTTCAATTTTATTCGGTATTCGATGTTTTATCAGCGAATATTACGTTAAGCTGCTGTTACCGTTGTCCGATCCGCCTGGAGGATCCTTGCGCTCGGAATCTTTTCGCTCCGGCCCTGGATCATTCGAATCCATCGGGTTGGTCGGAATTTCTTCCGTGGAAGTCGGCTGCTCGCCGTCTTCTTTCCCTTGGATACGAACTTTCACGTCGCCAATGTTGTCGATGATCGGTTCACCATTCTCGGTAGAACCTTCTCCTTCACCGTCGCCACTGCCGTTGCCTTCAGCTGATCCGGTCTCAATGAGATTCTTGATTTGCTCAAGCTCCAGCGTTTCCATCTCGAGGAGCGTGTTCGCAATCAGGTGAACCTCTTTTGCATGCTTATTCAGGATCTCTTTACATTTCTCATAGCAATCATTAATAAATCGCTGCATTTCCTGATCGATCTCATAAGCGATTCGATCACTATAGTTCTGCTCATGTCCGATATCACGTCCAAGGAACACTTGTCCTTGGGATGTACCGAACTGCATCGGTCCGAGCTTCTCACTCATACCGTATTCCACAACCATGCTGCGGATAATGCCCGTCGCTTGTTGGAAGTCACTATATGCTCCGGTTCCGATTTCACCGATGAACAGTTCCTCAGCAACACGGCCGCCGAGCAAACCGGTTACGCGATCCAGCAATTCCTGCTTCGTCACGAGCATCCGATCTTCCTTCGGCATCATGATGACATATCCACCGGCACGGCCACGAGGAATAATCGTTACCTTGTGCACCGTATCCGCATGCTCGAGGAAGTAACCCACAATGGTGTGACCTGCTTCATGGTAAGCTACGATACGTTTCTCGCGATCACTGATCACGCGGCTGCGTTTCTCCGTACCGACGATAACACGGTCAATCGCCTCATCCACTTCTCGCATGGAGATATCTTTACGGTTGCGGCGAGCCGCAAGCAAGGCAGCCTCGTTCAGGAGATTCTCCAGATCGGCACCTGTAAAACCGGTTGTACGTTTGGCGATGATGTCAAGTTTAACATCCTTCGTCAATGGTTTGTTGCGTGCATGAACCTTCAGTACGGCTTCACGGCCCTTCACATCCGGGCGATCTACGGTAATCTGACGGTCAAAACGTCCCGGACGAAGAAGCGCCGGGTCCAAAATGTCCGGGCGGTTGGTCGCAGCAACGATGATAATGCCTTCGTTCGCTCCGAAACCGTCCATTTCAACCAGCAACTGGTTGAGTGTCTGCTCACGCTCGTCATGACCGCCGCCAAGTCCGGCGCCACGCTGACGACCCACAGCATCAATCTCATCAATAAAGATGATACATGGTGCATTCTTCTTCGCGTTTTCGAACAAGTCACGTACACGAGAAGCACCGACACCGACAAACATCTCAACAAAGTCGGAACCGGAAATACTAAAGAATGGCACTCCTGCTTCACCAGCAACGGCACGAGCCAGGAGCGTCTTACCTGTTCCCGGAGGACCGACAAGCAGAACGCCCTTCGGAATGCGAGCGCCAACCGTGTTAAACTTGCGCGGATCTTTCAAGAAGTCAACAACTTCAACAAGTTCCTGCTTCTCTTCATCTGCTCCGGCTACATCCTCAAATGTAATCCGTTTCTTCTCTTCATTATATAAGCGGGCTTTGCTCTTACCAAAGTTCATCACTTTGCCGCCGCCGCCTTGGGCCTGATTGAACAGGAAGAAGAACAGAACAAACATAATGATGAGCGGAATAAAGGATGAAAGCAATGTCAGCCAAATGCTTTGGCCTTCCATTGGCTGCACGGACAGTTTGACGTTGTTGCTATCACTGGCTGCAGTCAGCTCTTGCATCGCTGCATCCGTGGCAGGAATATAGGTTGAGAAATTCTCCGATTTTTTCTCTTCGGAAATCTCCCTATACTTACCGGTCACCAGATAAGCGTAACCGTCAAATTGTACCGTCATTTCCTCTATGTTGTTAGCTTTGACTTCCTGCCGCAGTTGATTATAACTAGGGGCATCGGCTTGCTCGCCGCCATTAGTAACGAATTGTACTATGCCCACCACGACTAAAAATAGAATCAAATAAAAACCAGAATTCCGGATGAACCGACTCATCCCCTACCTCCTCTCAAGACACATAAGATATTTTACCACAGCCTGTCTGGCCATCTCAACAAAGGGCCCTGAACTGTGATAGCAGCCCATTGCCGCGGTTTAACTGCTGTAGATTTCCGGCTTCAAAATCCCGATGTAGGGGAGGTTCCGGTAATGCTCGGCATAATCGAGCCCGTATCCGACAACAAAAGCATCCGGCAGCACGAATCCGGTGTAATCGGCCTGCAAATCCACCGTACGGCGTGCCGGCTTGTCAAACAGCGTGACAACGCGCACCGAGTTTGCCTTGCGGCTCTTCAAAAGCTCAATCAAATGGCTCAGCGTAAGACCGCTGTCGATAATATCCTCCACAATCAGCACATCCCTGCCTTCAACGGATGCGTCCAGATCTTTAATGATCTTCACCACGCCGGAGGATTTGGTTGATGCCCCATAACTGGATACAGCCATGAAATCCAACTCAAGAGGTACTGTTATGGATTTAACCAAGTCGGCCATAAAAATAAATGCACCTTTAAGAACGCAAATAACGAGTGGATTGCGTCCCACATATTCGGCGCTGAGTTTGGAACCAAGTTCCTTAATCTTTGCGTGAATCTCTTCTTCACTGATGAGTATTTCCTGAATGTCATTCTGCAACTTAAGTGGACCTCCTACGTTTATACTATGAAAGCGTGAAACGGGCCATTCTTCGTTTTACACTTGCCTTAAGCATCCGATAGCTCCATCCGGAGAACTCGTGATGTGTGCCGCCCGCAAGCGGCGTGAACGGAACGTCGTACACCTGGAATCCACACGATGCTGCCGGAACCGTCACAAAGAATAGGAATCCGGGCACGGACAGACGGTGGGATTTTCTCATCAATGAGAATATCTTTCACCTTTTTGCTTCCGTTTAATCCCATGATCTTCATCTTGTCCCCCGGCTGTCTGTTACGCAAGGTTAAGGGAAACCTCAGCTCATCCGCATCAAAATCCGCCACAAAGGCTGATGGTCTGGAGCCGTTCCGGCTTTCGCTTCCTGTCATTGACGACAATTTCAGCATTTTTCCGATTTCCTTAACATACTGCTGCGAAACATCAGGAGAATCAAGAATGTATATGTACTGTCCCTGTTCATTCGGAGGCTTAGGCCAAAACTGGATCACTCCATACTCACGAACACAGGTAATGCCGTCACCCAGATCCAGACGCCAGTTGCTTCGCTGATCGTTAAGAATGCCATGGCGCACCGTTTCAATCTTGACAAAATCGGTGTTTTCCTGGTCTGAGGGCAGGTAATTTAATATTAGTTTAATCAAACGCCGTTGTAAAGCGACATGTAAGCCCAAAAAGGAAGGCGCGTCGAAAGCGAGCCTCCCATCGTTCTCCTGTACCATACTCCGAAATTGCTTCGCAGCTTCAAGCTCCACAAAATCATCCTCCTGCTGGACTATTTCGGCCAGCTGATTGAGTGAGGAGGAGAACTGCCCATTATATCGTTCCAGAAAAGGCAATACTTCCAGGCGAATCGCATTACGGCGGTACTTCGTCTGTAGATTGCTGTGATCCACCGCATACTGGAATCCGCATACGCGGGACAACTCCACGATATCCGCCTTGTACATACGAAGGAACGGGCGGATAAGTTCCACTTTTTTTTCCGTGCGCTTAAATTTTATTCCGGCAAGTCCGGACACGCCGCTCCCGCGCAGAAGCCTCATGAGCACCGTCTCGGCTTGATCGTCAGCATGATGAGCCAGTGCCACGGAGCGCGCGTTGTATTTATGAGCCGTTTGCAGCAAAAATTCATAACGCTTCTCTCTTGCAGCCTCCTGCCCACCCTTACCGCTCTCTTCCATATAAGCAGGAATATCGATGAACGCCGTTTCAAATGGAAGTCCGAGCCGCTCCGCCAGTTCACGCACCATCTCCGCCTCTTGGTCCGACTCTTTCCGAAACCCATGATGCACATGGGCGCAGATCAATCGGAGCGGTGTCCGGTGCAAAGAAATTTCATGCAGCACGTGCAGGAGCGCAACGGAATCAGGCCCGCCGGAAACAGCGACCACGATGCTATCGCCTTCTGACCACAGATCAAACTCTGCGGCTGTACGCTCGACATGTTGGACGAATGTCCGTAAATAATCCTGTTTCACTTCCAGGTCCCCTTTATGAACTCCCAGTAACAAGGTAACAATTCAGCTTCATGAGCGGAAGAAAAAATAAACAGCAAGGGCCATGATGACTAACGATAAACCAAACGCGTTCTTCAGCCAACGCGGAGTTCGTCCTGGATTAGGACGCACGTTCCTCCCCGAACCTTCGTATATTCGTTTTCTCCACTCGTTCAACGCTTCCCGTGAATCCACGAAATCCCCCGATAAAGCCTTGTTCAGCCAAACAGCGTATGGTTTGAACACAAGGTTTCTTCGCAGCACCAGCTGCAGATCTGCAACACTACGGGTCTGGGGAAGCTGACAAGACGCCTCCCGTAATGATTTCTCATCCAGCAGGCCGATACACATCACGGCAAACGAGAACAAATCATAGGTTACGTCGCCAGTCCGGCTTCCGGCATTCCAGTATCCCCGATCATACCATTCCGTAAACTGCTTTACGCTGCGTCCGAAAGGGCTGACGCCTCCGTAATCGATCAGTTCCACTCTTCCGTATGCCGAAACCATCACATTATCCGGCTTCAAATCACCGAATGCATAACCGGATGCATGCAGCACGGACAGCTTCTCGAGCAGCTTCAGTCCGATCAATCCGATCCAGTCGGCACCGCGTTTGCGAATAAAATGATGCAGCGGACTCCCCTCAATGTAACGCATAACATAGAAGGACACTTCGCCACTGCCGTCATGATGATCGTCCGCCTCCACGAGATACGGGTCCGGCATCTGTTCTTTTAACGCATTCAGCACATTAATTTCGGATTGAAGATCCAGAGCGTCATACCCTACTTTCAAAGCATAACGCCCGCGTACTCCTGCCCGGTGAACCAGATACACCTTGCCGTTAGCCCCTTTGCCGAGCATACGTTCCACGATGTACCGGCTGTTCCGCCACTTGCCTTTAATTACGGTTCCTGGCGGATAACCCGGGTTAGACAACGTAGTCACCGAGCATCCCTTCCTCTTGGCTGGAATGACCCTGCCATGATTGATTACCTTCTAGTGTACCATATCGGTAAAATTCAATCACCTTTAACAAGGCAGGTCCAGTCGGCGTCGCCCCTCTCATCTGCAAGCGGCTGAACATTCCCCGGGCGCCGTCAAGATCTGAGGTCCAATTCACGTCCATCACGATATCCTCGCCGCTGTGTTTTCCAGGAAAATGGAATACGGACAATTCGCTTGAGCCTGCGCGCGCTTTCAAACTCAGCATCAAATCACGTATCGCTTCCTCAACGGCAGCCAGCTTGGGTTTCATACTTGCACTTGCATCGATTAACAGCGCGACCTGCAGTGATGATGTCTCAGCCAGCTCATCCACCACTTCCACGACCTGCGAACGCTTGTCCGGCGGAAGCTCCTCCAGCGACCCGCCCCCCAGAATATGCTGTATCTCCTTATTTACCGCTTGTTGGATCGTCTGAACCACCGTTTTCCGAGTCATCATCTGTATCGTCTGCGCCAGCTGCGGTGTGCCTACGATCCGGTGTATGCCTCCTCCCGCTTTGGCTATCTCCTGAATTTCCAATCCCCCTAGCTCACCGATCGTCCCGTAATCAAGAACCCCCACCACATTCACAACAATACCATCCTGGAGCGCATGGGCTGCGGCCAGAACTGGACTGGCCCCAACGTTAGAGCACCCGTCCGTAATCAGTAGAATTTGCTTCATAATAAATGATCGCCTCCGTCTCATCCATTCCTATCGATTTGACTTCTATCTCTATCATTTCCACATTCAAGAGAGTTCAAACGATATATAGGAAGAATAGACGTAAAAAGATTTACCATCTCCGGGGGCCTCCATTTCCCGGGTAATCGCTTGATTTATCTAACGCATCAGCTAACCGTTCGCGGCCGCTCCATTCGGGCAAAGCCCGGAACATGCACATTCGACCATTCCGGATGAAAGTGATCCACACGCCCGACCACCACCGTCATATCATCATGAATTTGATTCTGCTGGTAACGAATCACCTTCTCCAACAAACAATCGGCAATTTCCTGCGGATCCTCACTGTTCACTTCCTGAATCATTCGTTTCATCCATAACTCCTTGTTTACCGCATAACCCGGCGCATCATATATGCCATCCGTCATCATAATGAGAACATCACCGGCCTGCAGCTGTAATGAGACTAGGTCCACTTCGATATCCTGAATGATCCCAATCGGAAGATTGCTGGCCGAGACCGGTATGACATCATTGCCTCGTTTGATAAAGCTTGGCGTCGAACCGATCTTCATAAAGGTGGTCTGAGCCGTATATTGATCGATTAGGGCCATATCGACCGTAGCATAGATTTCATCCGGCGAACGCAGCATTAGAATCGAGTTGACCGATTTGATTGCCAGCTTCTCATCCATCCCGGATTGAAGCAGCTGTTCTAATATATTCAGAGCCGAGCTGCTCTCGAGCCGTGCCCTTTCCCCGTTGCCCATACCATCACTAAGCGCTACCGCAAACGTCCCGTTGCCCAGCTCGACCGTACTGAAGCTGTCACCTGATAAAATATCCCCTCCCTTAGCCGCTGCGGCTACGCCCGTCATAATTTCATATGTTTTCGCTGAGCCGAATCGCACGGTGGCCAATCCATCTCTTGGATGGGTCAAGGTCTCTTCCATTACGGCGATATGCTCCCCAAGAATGTCGGACAGCAGCGGTCCGATAATCTTCCTGCATTCGTCATAACCCCGGGTGTATGCATGAATGATCTCAATCTCGACCTGCCCGGAATCCAAACTGATGATATCGATGCCTTGAACCGATAAGCCCAGCTGCTGAAGCGCTTCCCGAATCTGTTCTTCTTGAATGTGCATGGTCTGGCTTTCCCGCTTAATCTCTCGGGCCAAGTCTTCCATGACCTGCGAAACCCCGGATAATTGTTCCGCTACCAGATGACGGCTATCGTATATTTGGCGTTTCCACTGCATATCATGTTGGTAAAGATGATACTGCTGCTTGAGGATGCCAAGCACCTCCTCCTTCTTGGCACAGATCCGGCTCCATTCCGGCGGCAGATCGTCTGCTTCCATCTCAGGATTCTCCTCGATCGAGGTCATCATATCGGTCATATATTTATAAGTCTGGTAAAACTTCATATCCCAGCACTGATTCCGTTTAAAGCATGTGGCACAGCTTCCCTCCGCCACGGCATTCATGAAATGATTCATCTCCTCCGTTTGTTTGCCCGGAGGCTGTATAACCCCGGACGTCTGTCCGAAGCTTTGCGAGAGCTGCCGGAACACCCGGGAAAATTGGGTCACACGGTCCGCTGTAAGATCCCGGACCCGCTTGGCGTATTCATGCTGTGAACGGGTATGATCCTGCGTGCCAGGCACATATTTGCCTATAGCCTGCATCACACTCTTGGGCGTAATGAGGAATAACACGATAGCCACGCAGGTTTCCCAAGTGGAGATCATCACTTCTCCAGGATTGCTGAAATAGATGGAGAGAATAGTTGCCCCCAGCAGCATTCCCAGCGAAACACCGCCTTTCTTCCCTTCCTTTAGCATACCTGCGAGCATCCCGGAAAAGGCGAGCAAACTCATCTGGGAGAATGCCGAAATGTTGGCAAGACTGAGGATGAGGCCCGTTACTACGCCAACCGAGGCGCCTAGCGGAGCTCCCCCGACTAGGGCAAACAGCAGAATTAAGTATCGGGATAAGACATGCTCTACCGACAGAGATTGGATCGTCCAGCCAACGGCACCTGTCATGACCGACGCCAGCAAAATGATAATACATAGAATTTCTTCATTTCGAAGAGCATGCGTTTTTTTACGAAGCGTCAGCACGGGAATCGCTTGAATAAAGACCAATGTCAGGACAAAGCTGAGCACGGCATTCAAGGTGAGCATCATCATGGAATACCAGGTAATGCTCGGTCCGATGAGAACACTGAACAGATTCACGAAGAAGGTGGAGACAAATACCATCAACGGTGCATACGACAATTCTGCCCGATCATAGGTCTCCAATCCCCGCATCATAAAGTAAAAGATCAAGATTTCTGCCGGTACCATCCATGCCACCGGAAAGGACGCAAATAAACTTCCTGCAACGATAGCGGCGCCTACCGGCAGCAAATAATCACGGCGCATAAAGGCAATGACTGCAAAATAAGCGATTGCAAATGGAGACAGCTCTCCCAGAATCATCGCTCGTCCGAGCAGAAAACCCATGAAGGTTAGCAGGATCATCCACTTCTTAGCGGCCAGGAAGTGGATGGGACGCTGTAGAAAAGGCAGCTGCCCTAACCGTTCTGTTACACGGGCACGAATGGAACCCGCTCCCCCTTTAACTGCCTCAGTACCCGGAAACATCACCAGATTTCTTTTATCCATTACGCTGGCACCCCATTCTTCACGAATTTGTTGGTCCCATTATAAAACCCCTGTTCAGGAAAGTTTGTCAGAACACCGGACAAGCCCCAAAGAAATTTCCGACAAAATCAACGGGCCTTGCGAACGTTCGGGAAAAGAGCCTTCATCCCCCACGCCCAGCGGTGTTTACACGACTCAAACCTGGAGCATTCTTGCAGATCATTTCCCGAATTGAGGCAGACATCCCGTGTTCATTCCACACGGAAGCGCCGTAAATTGCGTAGGAACCTGTCGTACCCTTGGATACAACGACAAAAAAACCGCAGAAGGCGGTTTCCCTCTGCGGTCAGTTTATATTTTATCGAATTACATACGTTTGGCTCCGCGTCCACCGCGTTTGCCTTCCGTATTCTTCTTAAGCGAAGAGATTCGTTCTTCACTGTCTTTCAGGAAGCGTGACATTTTATCCTCAAATGAAGGCTTGTTGGCCGCAGGCTTAAACGGGCGTCCACCGCGTTCACGGTTGAATCCTCCACCACCGCCACCTCCGAATCGTTCTCCGCCGCCTCCACTGCGTTCCGGTCTCGGTGCGCGGGGTGGACGACTTTCGGAAGCCGGCTTGTCGACGGCCTGCTTGATCGAAAGACCGATCTTGCCGTCCTTGTCGACATTAATCACCTTCACGGTAACGACATCGTTGATCTTCAAATGATCGTTGACATCCTTAACGTAGTTGTCGGCGATCTCCGAGATGTGAACGAGACCCGTGACACCTCCTGACAGATCCACAAATGCTCCAAAATGCGTTATGCCTGTCACCTTGCCCTCTAACTTGGTGCCCACTTCAATTGCCATAGAATAAAATGATCCTCCCTTAAAAATATACAGTCCGATTTATAAATCGCGCTGCGGTGATTTGATTATACGATAATGACCTAAACAAGGTCAACAGACGTCTGTCATGCCTAATTACGGCTCTTCGCCCGAATTTTGGGGCTGAATGATCGGCGTCTCATTTGGCAGATACAGTCCAAACTTCTTGCGGGCAATCTGCCCGATATATTCAGGGTCCTTCAATCGCTCCACTTCATGAGTAATCTGGATTAGCGACTGTTCAACGGACTTATAATCCTCTTGCTTTTGAGCTAGCGCTTCGTTCTGATTACGGATGCGGTCATTCTGGGACCAGAGCGTTGAACCTGCCCAGATCAAAAACAGCGCCATCATCGCCACAAACATTCTTTTACGCCGGCGTGCGCCTTTGTTCTTTGTCTTGGTTTGTTGGGGAGCCTGCTTCGATGGATCAGCAAATCTTCCCATGACCATACCTCCTAAAACCAGCGCTTCCACGCCTTGATAACCTTGTCCGCGAATTGCTTGCACCATGCCGGCAGCCTGACTCTGGATGTGATCGGTCTCAGCATCCATTTCAAGAGTCGCCAAAAAGGCATGAGGCATTTAAGGACTAAACGCAACAGCGACAGGAGAAACTTCCATAGAAACCTTAACAATCCTAAGATGAGCATCAGGATTCCTTTGATCGGATTCCACAATAAGATACGGAACAGCTTGTACAAAAAGGACAGCAAGCCTTTTGTCACTTGAATTAACATTACCACAAAACGCTGGGTTATGACACTCCATAATAAAAAATAGATCCAAACCCCTATAAACAGGCCCACAAACACATAAAAACGCAGTTGACCGTCATTGGTCACATACAACATGCGAAAAATGAAGAAGGCTGCCGCAATCCAGTAAAGGAAGTCCAGGGTATGCTTGGACCATTGCGGGAAACGGAGCTGCCCTGCCAGCACCCGGTAGCTGTCGAAGGCGACTCCCATCGCTGCTCCGGAGAAGAGCATCCAGAGCAGCGTGATCCATTGTACGCTGGGGTTCATTTAAACAGCTTACCCAGCAGACTCTTGTTCTTGGTCTGCGAACCGGGATTCAAATAAATCAGTGAATGCACCTGACCTTCAATCGACAAAAGCCCCTCTTCCAGGCTGAGATTTTTAATATGTAAATTTTGCCCCCGAATGGTGAGATGCCCAAGCTCGGTTTGAAGCAGAAATTCTTCACTGTCAAAGCTCTCCACATTTTGGACACCCGTAATGTCCAGCAGCTTCCGGTTCTGCATCCGCAGGTCATGAAACTTGCCCTTCCCTTGGTCGATCATGGCATGTACCCCTCCTTTTAACAATAGCTTATGGGAAGGCGCCTGCCTTTAGAACCGGAAGAAGAGTAACCGCTTCAGGAATGATCGTGATGCTGCAAGGAATGCACGGAGAAAGAACGAGAGCGGGAGGTCCAACGTTTATACACCCATGATAAACATAAAAAACGTCCCCCACACCATATGGTGAGAGGGACGTTTGATGGAACGGCTCGGGCTGATTACCAGTCCAATCCGCGATCTTTAACGATCGGTTCTTCCTTGACCAAGGTATAGAGGCTGGTCGCCTCATCTTTACGGGTTGTCTCGGTAAGACGCTCGACCCGGACGGTCACCAGCTTCTGACCAAATTGGACGGTGATCTCGTCGCCCAATTTAACCTTGCTGCTCGGCTTGGCCTCACGGCCATTGATCAGCACCCGACCTTGATCCGATACATCTTTCGCTACGGTACGCCGCTTGATTAACCTCGATACTTTCAGGAATTTATCGACACGCATTATTTTACGGCTTCTTTAAGCTTGTTGCCTGCCTTGAACGCAGGAACGTTGGATTCTGGAATTTCGATTGTGTTACCTGTTTGCGGGTTGCGGCCTGTACGTCCAGCGCGCTTGCGAGTCTCGAATGTACCAAAGCCGATCAATTGAACTTTATCGCCATTAGCCAAAGCTTCAGTAATTTCACCAAGGAAGCCGTTCAAGACGTTCTCTACGTCTTTTTTTGTCAATCCACTTTTACCGGAAATGTTGTTGATCAGATCTGTTTTGTTCATGAATTAAATCCTCCCAATTATCAGAAAAATATAAGATTTTACGGTTATTCGGTTAAACCGCCTTGCAATCTGCAAGATTTCACCATTAATGATTATTCTGGATGCCTTGCGGAATTCCTGCCGCAAATCCCTATTTTTTTATTTTTTACGTGAAAAGTTGCCTTTTTCACACATCGATACCGCCGCTTTGTGTCGATCCCGATTTAGCTGCCTGCCATAGGGCTTCCATCTCGTCCAGGGTACTTTCCTGCAAGGTTTTCCCCTGGGCGGTAAGCTGCTCCTCTATGTAGCTGAAGCGACTGACAAACTTCCGGTTCGTTCTCGAAAGCGCTTCTTCCGGGTCCGCCCCAATAAATCTTGCCGCATTGGAGACCGCGAACAGCAGATCGCCGAGCTCAAGCGCCGTATCCTCATCAGACTGGCCCTCGGTCACCGCCTGCCTCAGTTCACCGAGTTCCTCTTCAATCTTCTGGAACACGCCCTCGATATTATCCCAATCGAAACCAACCTTGGATGCCTTCTTCTGGAGCTTGTACGCCTTCATCAAGGCGGGAAGATCCCGCGGAATGCCATCCAGTGCCGAAGCTTTCTCTGGGGAGAGCCCTTTGCGGCGCTTCTCTTCCGCTTTCATCTGCTCCCAGTTCTGCAGGGCAGATTCCGCATCTTTGGCGCTGCTCTCGCCAAAGACATGCGGGTGACGGAAGATCAACTTGTCATTCAACGCTTGAATGACATCATACACCGTAAAGGTACCGAGCTCCTCTTCCATCTGAGAATGCAGCATAATCTGCAGCAGCAGATCCCCGAGTTCTTCCTGCATATGCTCAGGATCATCCTCATCAATCGTCTCTAATACCTCATAGGTTTCTTCGATCAGATTTTTGCGGATGGATTCATGGGTCTGCTCACGGTCCCATGGACAGCCCTCAGGACTGCGCAGAATGCCAACGATCTCATGGAGTCTGGCAAACGTTCGCTGTCGAAGCAGGCTGTCATCGCTTCGGGGTACGTAGACCAGCGAAAGATTTCCATACCCGTCGATGCGATCAAGCTCGTAGAGCGGCACGCGCTGGATCACTTCCTCGCCCTCAACGCCCAGCGCATGGCCGACAATGACCGGATATTCGTCCGGATACAGTTCCATCAGCGCCAGTTTAACTTCCGAAGCGGTAAACATATCATACACCTGGCCGATCAGGGTATGGAGCTGCGGCTGGATGACACTTGCACGTAGCTCAGCCGCATCGAGAAGCTGGAAGCCCTCAATGGGATCGAAACCAAGGCGAACGAAGGCCTCGTCCAGAAAGCTCTCACCGCCGAGCACCGTAAGCGTCACATGCTCTCCCGGGCAGCGCTCCCGTAATAACCGAACCGTTGCCTCCGCTACCATCGGATGCCCGGGCACCGCGTAGACAAGCTCACGATCATCCTCAGCAGCCTTAGCCAAGTTGATTAGCGCGGATGCAATGGATTCGTACACCTCGGGAAAGGTGTCATGCGCTTCATACACATGGTCAAACGATTCCGGGTGAATCTGGAACTCATTCAACGCAGCGATGACGGGATGAGATAATGTACGCACATACACCTTCGATGCCCGCTGCATGGTTTTTATGATACCTATCGTCAATCGATCTGGGTTGCCAGAACCCAAGCCGACCACCGTAATGGATGCACTCATACGCTACTTCCTTTCGTCTTCGTCCGCCTTGTCGACGTCATTATCGTACACTACTATATCACAGAAGATCAAACATCTCACGTCAGCCCGGGTCAGCGCAGCACGCGCAGGGCCCGCAAGAAGGCCGCCAGCGGTCTTCCGACCTTTGGCAGCATCCGAAGCTCCTCCTCGGTGAGGAGCTTCGTGAGTGCGGCGCCGATAAGGAAGGCGCCGCAGCCAGCCGCGACGCCGCTCAGGCTCGCAGCCGCGTGGGTGAGGCGGCCCGGGGCGAAGCCGGCAGCCGCCAGGATGCCGCCGGCTGCCTCACCTGCGCCCCAGGCGGCCAGTGCCACCGCGGCTAGGACCGGCAGCGTCCTCGCGAACATGCCGCCGACGTCAAGGCGGGTGCCGGCGCTTCGCGAGAGCAGCGCAAGGTTGAGCACGGCGGCGGTCAGATGCGCAGCCACGCCGGCGATGGCTGCGCCGGTAATGCCGAACTGCGGCACCAACATCAGGTTGAGCAGCAGCTTGAGCCCAGCCGCAACCAGCAGATGAACCGCCGGTGCTTTGACCATACCGATCCCTTGAAGCAGCGCAGCAGTAATCGTGCTTAGCGTACCCCCAGCAGCCGTAAAGGCAATCACCTGCATCGTCACCGTCCCAGCAGCATCCTCGTACAGCATGACGTTAATCGGCTCAGCCAGCACTGCCAGGCCTACGGAGGCCGTCATTCCAATCAGCCAAAACCAACGGAGGGCCATGCGGGTTTGGCTTGCAACCCGGGCGGACTCTCCTTTGAACTTGGCCTCCGCCAGCGCAGGGATAAACAGAACCGACAACGAAGCAGCCAGCATCGTAACCAACTGGACAAGCGGCAATCCGCGGTTATAGACCCCAAACTCCGCCATGGCCGTTGCTTCGCCCAGTCCACCGGATGTCAATAACCGGGGCACCGTGAAGGTATCCACCAGTCCAATCAGTGGAACAGCGAGCAGACTAAGACAGACGGGGATTCCATAAGCAAGCAGGCGGCCAAGTAGAACACCTGCTCCCTCTCTAGTTACATCGGCACGCATCCCCGTTTCGTTCATACCCGCCGCTCCGAATCCTTGACTTACTTCTCCTTGTATTTCACCCCGAGTTGACCGGACATGCTTGCGCCAGTATATTCCCATCACCAATAGACCGGCGGCGCCACCGGCAGCAGATCCGAGCAGCGCTCCGGCGGCAATTACGTCGGGATCGGCACCGGCACGGATCATGTAGAGCAGCAGCACAATCATGACCCCAACACGGACAACCTGCTCCGTAATCTGGGAGATTGCCGTTGGCACCATATTGTGCAGCCCTTGAAAATAACCGCGCAGGACCGACATCCAAGGCACGAATGCCAGCGCCAACGCACCTGCGCGGAGGGCGGGCACAACCTGACTGCTTCCGATCCACATCCCGATCCACGGAGCACAGACATACATCAGGAAGCCGAGAAATAGACCGAACAGCACCAACGAGACGGAAGACAGGCGCAGCAGGCGATGGCCGTCCTCAGTGCGCCCTTCGGCCTCATATTCTGCCACATATTTGGAGACCGCCGCGGGGAAGCCAACCGCCGCTATCGTAATGATCATCATATAGAACGGATAAACCGTATTGTAGATGCCAAAGACGGCATCCCCACCCATATTTTGCAGCGGTATTTTTTGCAGTGTGCCAATCAGCTTGGACAGAAGCGCGGCCGCACTGAGAATAAACGCTCCCTGCAGAAGCCTTGCCCCTGTTTGATCTGGTTTCATATCCTCTTCCAATCCCCTAGTTTCTTTTTTTTCGTATCACAGAACAAACATCTGCGCAGATGCTGCCATGTGTACCTCCATTATAACCAAGGGCGGGAGAGGGGTACAAAAAAGAGAAACCGGACAACAAAAACTCCCAGCTGCCGATTGACCCTGTGATCAACGTTCAGCGGGAGTCTCCATCCAAGGATTCATGTCCTTGTCTTATTGTTCCATTTGCTTGCCGAGGAAGCCTGCGGCGGTTTCAGACATCTTCACTTCCATCTCACCCATGTTCACGGATTCGTCCTTGTTCAGCAGCACAACACTGCCAATCGGGTCTCCTCCAGCAATGATAGGTGCAGCGACAAAAGCGGATAAAGTTTCCGGATTGTCTTTGCTGATCTCATACGTACCACTGTTGCTTTCCAGCACCGTCTTGCGATTTTCCATGCAGTTTTCCAGAAGGTTGCCAATCGGCTTGTCCAAATACTCCTTCTTGGAGCCGCCTGCTACGGCGATAAATGTATCACGGTCCGATATGATCGTGATGTGACCTGTGCTCTCATAAAGGGACTCTGCGTATTCCTTCGCAAAATCGCCCAATTCACCGATCGGTGAATATTTCTTCAGAATGACTTCTCCATCCCGGTCAACGAAAATTTCCAGCGGGTCACCTTCGCGAATCCGCAGTGTGCGTCTAATTTCTTTTGGAATGACCACGCGCCCGAGGTCATCAATACGGCGGACGATACCAGTAGCTTTCATGTCACTTGTTGCCCCACTTTCATAAGAAGATTTTTCAACTACTGTTCCATTCGGGAAGAGGATGTCCCCAGGTATATAAGAGTTAATGTCTGACCATAGTATTCATCCATTCCCAATTCCTTATACATCATCTACCCTCTGTTGGTTGCGAAATCCAAAAATAAATATCATTCGAAAGAGACGGATGTCAGGGGAGAAAAAATCCATAACGCGCGATTTCGCACGTTATGGATTCGAAGATCCCACCATTTGATCATGCGCTAGCCGTAACATCCAGCATTACCCGCAGCGCATTACAATATCAATTGCCGGACCTTGTCTGCGGGCTTATTTACCCGTGTCTTCCTTGCCTGCATCCGGTGTTTGATCACCTTCGGCAGGTTTGTCAGTGGTACCGTCTTTCTTCTGGTCTCCTGTGCCTTCGGCAGGCTTGTCCGCGTTCTCACTCTTCGGAAGATTCATGCTCTCAATCAGGTCGTTGAGCTCATTCTGCATAAAGTTGTCGATCTTCGCCGAGGCAAGTTCATTACGAATGCCTTCCTTCTGATCGGCAGGCAGCTTGTCGTAAGACACTTCCTCGCGCTTCTCTACTTTCATGACATGGTAACCGTAGTCAGTTTCTACCGGATCGCTGATCTTATTAAGCTCAAGCGTCAGCGCCTTTTCCTTGAACTGCGGTACCCAAGTGCCTGCCGGTTTGTTCTCATACAGGCCTCCGCTGTTCTTGGAGCCCGGATCCTCGGAGTATTTCTTAGCGACCGCAGCAAAGTCCTCGCCTTTATTCAGCTTGGACTGTACTTCCTTGGCAATTTTGAGCGCCTCGCCTTCCGCTCTTTCCTTGCCTTCCGCATCCTTAAAACCAATCAGGACATGACGAACGCTAATGTTGGTGTAATCCTTCTTGTTCGCCTCGAATTCCTTCTTGATATTCTCTTCGGTTACCTGACTCTTCTCATATTCCATAACGGTCATGACGCGAAGCATATAATTTTTGAGATCGTCTTCCGTCAATTTCTGCGATTCTAGAGCAGCTTTAAACTGCTCCTCGCCCATTCCGCTCTTCTGCTGCTTTAACAAATCGTCCGCTTGCTTCCCGGCAGCTTCCTTCGCTTTATCGTCAGCTTTGGCGTACAGGTATTCATAGGCTACCCCCTGTTTCGCCAAATACTCTTTAAATTCATCCATTTGTAAAAATTGGGCGTATTCCGGGGACATGAACTGAATCATGCGCTGTTCCAGATCAAATTCCTTCTCGGTAATCTCTCCACCCTTATATTTGACAATAACTTTGCTATTATCATTTTCGGTTCCCTTAGTCTTGTCGTTTCCGCACGCAGCGATCATCGACATGGATAGCACTGCTGTGATGGATACCATAAACGTCTTCCATGCCTTGTTATTTCTTGACGGCATTTTGTAGTTCTCCCTTCAGGTTGAATGGCCCTTTTGCGGCCTCCAGGAATTGCTCCAGCAATTCTAACAGTTGTTGATCGGAAAGTCCCTTGCCTTTGATTCGAATGGCCATCGTCGGCCCTTGTTCAAATTGTACACGTCTTTCGAACATATTTCCAATTTGCGCAAGTCCTGCTGTATCAACCGTCTTATCCTGCCCTTCATAAAACTGCAGCAGCACATCGTCGCCGCGCTGGATAATGGAGTCGATCCCGTACGTACGACCATATACCTTCAAGCGGGATACAGCAAGCAGGTTACTTACCGCAAGCGGCAGCTCGCCAAAGCGGTCAAGCAGTTCATCCTCAAGCTCCGCCGATTCGTCGATAGACGAAACGACAGCCACTTTTTTATAAATTTCGATCTTCTGGATGCTGTCATAAATGTAATCTGACGGCAAATAAGCATCAATCCCAAGATCGATGGAAGTGTTCCAGTCCTTCGATGGCAATGGCGGCTCGCCCAGCATGCTGACTTTGCGTTTTTGTATCTCCTCCGCCAGCATCTGTGAATACAGGTCGAACCCGACGGAAGCAATAAAGCCATGCTGCTCCGCTCCGAGCAGATTGCCCGCGCCGCGAATCGACAGGTCCCGCATCGCAATCTTGAATCCGGAGCCAAGCTCCGTAAATTCTTTAATGGACTGCAGCCGCTTCTCGGCCACTTCGGTCAGCACCTTATCCCGCTGGTACGTGAAATAAGCATAAGCGATCCGGTTGGAACGTCCGACGCGTCCGCGCAGCTGATACAGCTGGGAGAGGCCCATTTTGTCCGCATCATGCACGATAAGCGTATTTACATTCGGGATATCCACACCCGTCTCAATAATGCTCGTACTAACCAATACGTCGTGTTCGCCGTCCAGGAAGTCGAGAATGGTCTTTTCCAGTTCCGTTTCCGACATTTGCCCGTGTCCCACACCCACTCGGGCCTCCGGTACCAGCATGGATATCTGGGCTGCCATCTCCTGAATGCCCTGAACCCGATTGTAGAGATAGTAAACTTGACCGCCCCGGGCCAGCTCTCGCTCGATGGCTTCCCGCACCAGGGTCTGGCTATGCTCTACGACATAAGTCTGCACTGGAAAACGGTTCTCCGGCGGTGTCTCGATCACGGACAAATCCCGAACGCCGAGCATCGACATATGCAGCGTACGCGGAATCGGCGTTGCCGTCAGCGTCAGTACGTCGACATTGGTCTTCAGCTTCTTCAATTTCTCCTTATGCGTAACGCCAAACCGCTGCTCTTCATCCACAATCAGCAGTCCCAGATCCTTGAACACAATATCCTGCGACAGCAATCGGTGCGTCCCAATCAAAATATCGACAGAGCCCTGCTTTACTTTCTTGATCGTCTCATTCTGCTCCTTACGGCTCCGGAAACGGCTCAGCACCTGAATGTTGATCGGATAATTGGCAAAACGCTCCCGAAACGTCTCGTAATGCTGTTGGGCCAAAATCGTCGTCGGTACTAGTACCGCAACCTGCTTCCCTTCGATCGCTGCTTTAAACGCAGCGCGAACGGCCACTTCCGTTTTCCCGTAACCGACATCACCGCACAGCAGCCGATCCATAGGCCGGTTCTGCTCCATGTCTTTTTTGATTTCGGTAATCGCTCGAAGCTGATCAGGTGTTTCATCATATGGGAACATGTCCTCGAATTCCTGCTGCTCCGACGTATCTTTCTCAAATCCGTACCCAGGCGCAGTCTGACGCTCGGCATACAGCTTGATCAGATCGTCGGCGATATCCTGAACGGAAGAGCGAACCTTGTTCTTAACCCGCGTCCATTCATTTCCGCCCAGCTTGTAAACCTTCGGCTCCTTGTCTTCCGAACCGACATATTTCTGGATGAGATCGATCTGCTCAATCGGAACGGACAGCTTATCGCCCCCGGCATACAGAATATGCATGTAGTCCTTATGGATTCCGTTGATTTCGAGCGTCCCGATCCCCATATATTTCCCGATACCGTGGTTTTGATGCACCACATAATCGCCGACTTTGAGCTCCGTATAGCTCTTGATGCGCTCGGCGTTGTCCATATTCTTTGTGGTTTTGCGTGTTTTGCGCTGCTTCGAGGAGAACATTTCGCTCTCTGTAATAATGGCAGCATGAACCGAAGGCATCTCGAAGCCATTCTGCAGATGCCCCTCAAACATAATCGGTTCTTCGATGCCATAGTCCAGCAGTACCCGCCGCATGCGGTCCATCCGCTCCGCATCGCCTGCCAGCATCATGACCTGAACACCCGACTTCTTCCAGCGCTCCATCTCAGCCTTGAGCACGTTCATCTGGCCATGGAAATCCTGCATGCCGCGCGTAATCACATTGACGATATTCTGCGGCTGCATTCTTGGCACCTGTCGCAGGAAGATCGAGATCAGTAGACTTTGATAGGGATGCTGATAGATCAGTTCTTCCGTATCCAGTGAAAGCGGCAGATCCGGCAGCGATTTGCCATTCTGCATCAGATGCAAATTCCATTCCGCTTCATCCCGCTCCAGCTGCTTGGCTGTTTCTAACAGACGAGCAGGCTCATCCATAATCAGAATCGTATCCTTCGGCAAGTAATCATATAGATTGGTCTTCTCCGGATACAACAGGGAGATATATTTATAGATTTCAGGGAAATATATCCGCTCGCGCAGCATCTCAACTTCCCGGTGTATTTCATCCCGCAGACGGAGCTTGGCCTGACGATCACTCATGCGCTCGAGCTGCGTCTCCAGCAGACGGACCACCGTATCCGCTGTACGGCTTAGCCGCTCTGAATCTGCAATAATTTCCTTGCATGGTGTAATGGTGACTTCCCGGACCTTGTCAATCGAGCGCTGATCTGCCGGGTCGAAGGTACGAATGGAGTCGATATCTTCATCAAACAGTTCGACGCGGTACGCCATGGTCGTTGTCATCGGATAAAAATCGATGATACCGCCGCGGACACTCATCTCGCCGCGGCTCTCGACGCGCTCCACCCGTTCATATCCCATCTCGATCATCTGGTTCAGGAAGGAATCCAGCACGAGTGTCCCGCCGTCATGAAGTACAATTCGTGCATCAGACATCACTTCAGGAGCTGGAAGCAGACGACGCACGCCGGAAAATGGCGCAACGACAATACCCCGGAAGCCTCTGGCACAACGGACGAGTACATCAATCCGCTGCGCCAGAGTCTCGGGGCTTGAAACGGCCGATTCGGCCGCTACCAGTTCATTCGCCGGGTATAACAATACTTGGTCCGGTGAGAGCGCTTCCTGTAAATCATCCGCAATTTTCTGGGCTGAAAACATATTATGAGTGACAACGAGCAGCGGTCGCTCCTGGTCCTGGTGCAATGCGGCCATTAAGATCTGCCTGGACGACCCAGAAAGACCGGAGATCAATTGCTCCCTCATGCCGGCTTGGACGCCAGCGGTTATGGATTTGAAGTCCGAATCCTTCGAAAATACATCAATAAGTGCTTGTAACAAAAGGGGCACCTCTCTTATGCAAAAGAAATGAATTTCCTAGACTCTATTTCTTATGGAATTTTAGACGATTGCCAAAAAATTATAACCGAAAAGAAGCCTTGAGCAAAACTGCCAAGGCTAGAGCAGCGGCAAAGCCTGCCGCTGTATGTCTTCTACCAAAAAAACGTCGTGTACCCCATTATACGCTCATTGCAGGGGATTTGCCAAAAGGCTAAGTTCCGGATTGGCTTCGAGGGCTTCTCTGCAATGATCGCAGGTTACCCGGACCATCATTTCTCCGTTAAAATCATAGGCTATTATATCCTTGCGTTCCTCAGGGGTCAAGGAATCAAATCCGAGACGAGCTTCGGATACGTAATTGGAATCGATGCGGCCTTGAAACGCCCGACAATGTCTGCAAACATAGGTTATCGCCATCATATGCCTCCTGAAGGTCGTGTATACCTTCAGTATGCCCGGATTTTCCTCGTTTAAGACTTCGATGTTACGGTTGCCCTATGACTTAGGAATCATCTCTTTGGATACTTCCATTCTATGATGCTTTTCTAAGACTTGTTAAACTTCGCCATCGTCTGTTCAAAGGTATGATCCAGACTGAATTCCAGCGCGTCACAGGTCTCCTCTACCATGCTCTGCAGCTGTTCGCGTTCCTTCTTCGGAAAAGTACCGAGCACATAATCCACAATCGCATAACCCGGCTCAGGCCTCGATATGCCCATACGAACACGGTTGAAGCTCTGAGTCCCGGTATGCTGAATAATGGATTTAATGCCATTATGTCCTCCGGCACTGCCCTGATACCGCAGGCGGATCTTACCGACCACGGTATCCAAATCATCATAGACCACAATCATGTCCTCAAGACTCACTTTATAATAATCCATATAAGCACGCACGGCCTCGCCCGAAAGATTCATGAACGTCATCGGTTTGATCAGGACGGTTTTGGTGCCGCCAATCATCCCTTCGGCGATGACCGATTTGCATTTATTCTGGTTGAACTTCATACCGTGTCGCTCTGCCAGTGCATCCAGCGCCATGAATCCAACATTATGGCGTGTCTTCTCATAATTTGAACCGGGGTTGCCCAGTCCGACAATCCATTTCATCACAGGTTGATTCCTTTCACGATTTATACTTTCTTCTTTGCGCATTTCTGAGTACAATATGAACAAAACCTATCGGCGTTATGCCTCATAAGAAGGTGAATCGGCATTGAAAGCTTTCGAACAGAAATTAACGCACCACAGCCATTTTCAATACCATATGAAGCATGGCATCCCTGTTCAAGTCTATGAACTGGGTTGTCACATAGACGTGGGTCTGATCACGGCAGTCGACGCCTACTTTGTCGAGCTTGAGGGAACGCTGTACAACCGGAGTACGTTCACTTTTATCTCTAGGCCCGGATATTAACAAGCTGGATCTCTATTAACAGGCTGGACTTATGAAAACGTTTTCTTTCTGACTGTTCCTCTGCTTTTTGCTAACCAAAACGGCAAAGTCGTTATAGCCGACAAGGGTTACATCTCCTCATGAGGAGATGTAACCCTGCCTTTACACGGTTTATTATTCTATTTCAAACAATTTACTAATCGACAATTCCTCATGAACCCGGATGATGGCTTCACCCATCAACGGAGCAACCGACAACACCGTCAGCTTGCTGCTCGGGTTCGGATTGGTGATCGGAATGGTGTCTGTTACAACAACTTCCTTCAGCGGGGAGTTTTCCAGTCGCTCATGGGCAGGGCCCGAGAGAACCGGATGTGTACAGCACGCGTAGACTTCCTTCACGCCGCCTTCCATCAACGCATTGGCACCCAGCACAATCGTACCGGCGGTATCGATAATGTCATCAATCAGAATAGCGGTCTTGCCTTCGATATTCCCGATAATGTTCATGACTTCACTGACGTTCGGCTCCGGTCGGCGTTTATCGATAATCGCCAGCGGCGCATTCAGGAAATCAGCAAGCTTTCTCGCGCGAACCACACCGCCGTGATCCGGAGATACAACGACTGGGTTCTCGATCTGCTTTGAACGGAAATATTGGGCAAGAATCGGTACGCCGAGCAGATGATCCACCGGAATATCGAAAAATCCCTGAATCTGCATCGCATGCAGGTCCATCGTAATGACGCGATGAGCTCCTGCTTTTTCAATCAGGTTCGCAACCAGCTTAGCGGTGATCGGATCCCGCGAACGCGCTTTGCGGTCTTGACGGGCATATCCGTAATACGGAATAACCACGTTGATGCTCTTCGCGGATGCCCGCTTGAGCGCATCCACCATAACCAGCAGCTCCATCAAGTTATCATTCACCGGCAAACAAGTGGACTGCACAATATAAACATGGCAGCCCCGTACGCTTTCGGAGAGCTTTACTTGAATCTCGCCGTCGCTAAAGCTGGTTGTATGCGATTCCCCCATCGGAATGCCGATATAATCGGCGATCTGATGGGCAAGTTTAGGATTGGAATTACACGTGAATATTTTTAATTTAGAATCAAGATAAGTCATAGAATAAAAACCCTCCGTGCTGGTTCGTTGAATTAGGTATCCGATCACCGCTTCATATCTTGGTTATGGAAGCAGGGATAATTACGATTTCTTGTTCTTCTTGGCGATGGCGCGTGCCCGGATCTTCTCTGCGTACCCTGGCTTGTTCTCCTGACGATGTCTGGCGATGGCCAGATCATTGTCCGAAACGGAATGCGTAATGGTAGAGCCTGCAACAACGAATGCGCCCTTGCCCACCTTCACCGGTGCAATCAAATTCACATTACTGCCGATAAATGCATCATCTTCAATTTCGGTAATGGACTTATTATAACCATCATAGTTGACTGTAATCGCACCACAGCCGATATTAACGTTTTTGCCGACTTTGGCATCACCAACATAACTGAGATGGGATACTTTAGAGCCGTTGTCAATCGTGGCGTTCTTCACTTCGACGAAGTCGCCCACCTTTACATCATCCCCCAGCTTGGCGCCTGGACGAAGATAAGCAAACGGTCCTACGGAGGTCCGGGTGCCGACTTCAGCGCTGCTGAGCACCGAATGTTTGACGCTTGCGCCATCCGCGATAACAGAGTCCTCGATATCGGTATCCGGTCCGATCACGCAATCTTCACCGATCACTGTATTCCCTTTCAGGACGGTACCGGGATAAAGCACTGTATCTGAACCAATCTTAACATCAGCTCCGATATAGGTTGAAGCCGGGTCAATGATCGTAACACCGTTCAACATGTGCTTGCGGTTGATGCGCTCTCTCATGAAGCCTTCAGCTTCCGACAGCGCTAGGCGATCGTTAACGCCAATCGATTCCGCGTAATCATCGGTCTGATAAGCAAGCACGGTCTCGCCGGCTTGTTTCAAAATGCCGACGCAATCGGTCAGGTAATATTCCTGCTGCGCATTCTGGTTGGTTACATTATCCAGTGCAGCGAATAGCTTTTTATTGTCAAAACAATAGGTACCGGTATTAATTTCAGTGACTGCGTCCTCTTCCGGACTGCAATCCTTCTGCTCAACAATCCGAAGTGCGCTGCCATCCTCGCCTCGAATGACCCGGCCGTAGCCTTTCGGGTTATCCATATGCGCGGTAAGCACCGTAGCGGCCGCATTGTTGCTTTCATGAAGCTTCAAAAGATTTTCCAGTGTCTCGGACGTCACCAGCGGAGTATCCCCACAAATGACAATCGTGGATCCTTCTTCGCCACCAAGTAATTCCTTAGCTTGCTTCACAGCGTGACCCGTTCCGAGCTGCTGCTCCTGCAGTACATACTCGGCTGCGTCTTGCAGATAAGCGCGAACCGTTTCCGCACCATGGCCTACGACCACAACACTGCGTTCACAGTTTACCTGCTGTACAGTTTGCAATACATGTCCGACCATCGGCTTGCCACAAACAGGATGCAGCACTTTATATAGTTTGGATTTCATACGTTTGCCCTGCCCAGCGGCGAGCACAATAGCAAATCTTTTCAAGGGCCATGCCTCCTCCTCTTGAACTCACTACTGAATATATATCATTCTACAAAAAAAGAAAAGAGAGCCACAGGTATGGCTCTCTTTTCCTTGAACCCCAATTGTAAATCTTAAGCGCCTTCTTCAATCACTTCTTCTTCAGTAGCCGCTCGCTCATACTCGGCCAATACAGCCGATTGAATTTTCTCGCGAGTACCGGAAGAAATGGGATGGGCAATGTCGCGGAATTCTCCATCAGGAGTGCGTTTGCTCGGCATTGCAACAAACATTCCATTGTTTCCGTCGATGACGCGAATGTCGTGAACGACAAATTCATTATCGATGGTAATGGATGCGATTGCCTTCATTCTCCCCTCAGAGTTAACACGGCGGAGTCTGACATCCGTAATTTGCATATGTGTTCACCACCTTTTTCCATCAGAGACTTGGTGTATAATTCCACACAGCAAACCATAAATCCTTCTTTTTTCTAATACAAAATGTCCTAAAAACAGGAATTTTTTTTAGAATGTGATATTTTCGACAGACTTCGGGCTAATTCGAATGAAAACGCTATTATATCGACAAATATCGCGACTCTATTTTTCGAAGTAATTACCAGGGTTTACGGTAATTCTCTTCGTTTTGGAGTCCACATCGCTTAAGATGGCTAGTGAAATATAGTCCTCCAGAAGTCTTTCCTCGGTTTCCACCGCTCCTGACTCTACCAGCACACCGACACCTGCGACTTCTGCATTAAATTCACCAAGCAGATCGACCATTCCCTGAATGGTCCCGCCTGCCTTCATAAAATCATCCACGATCAGCACACGAGAGCGTTCCTTGAGCGCCCGGCGGGATAATGACATGGTATGAATGCTCTTATGTGATCCCGATACATAATTGATGCTTACGGCCGATCCTTCCGTCACTTGATGGTCCCGTCGAACTAGTACGACCGGCAGGTTCAATTGTGCCGCTGTCGCATAGGCCAGCGGAATCCCTTTGGTTTCCACGGTCATGACCACATCGATATCCCGGTCGGCAAACGCCGTGGCAATGATCTTGCCCGCCTCATTCATCAGCGAAGGTTGTCCGAGCAGATCAGACATGTACAAATAACCTCCCGGCAAAATCCGATCCGATTGCTGAAGCTGCTGACACAGCTCCTCCGCAAACCGCAAGGCATGATCTTTGCGCAGCTTCGGAATGTGGCGGACTCCTCCCGCTGCGCCGGCCAGCGTCTGAAGCTCTCCGAGCCCCTCGCTCTCGAACACGTCCTTAATGATTGCCAAATCCTCACTGATGGATGACTTGGCTGCTCCATATCGCTCAGCGAACGTTGTCAGCGGAATCAGCGTATGCGGTTTAGATAGTAAATATTGGGTCATATCGACCAATCGTTCGCTTCGTTTTAATTTTTTCACCTAGGGTTCCTCGCTAAATCCGAATATTATATGTTAAATATAACACCTTTGTACGTATTTATACAACTTTGTTTGAAATTCGACCCCGAATTGTCAAACATAACCGTTTCTAAGTCAGTAGGCGAACGGCATACACTTCCTTACAGAATCCCCGCAGGCCATTGTAAATCCGGGCTACCTTGGATTCCTTGGAGACGAGACCGAAGACCGTTGGACCGCTTCCGGACATGAGCGCACCGTCAGCTCCCAATTTCAGCATTCCTTCCTTCAACTGCTGAACTTCCGGGTGCATCTTCAAGGTAACCTCCTCCAGCACGTTACCCAGCGATTGGCACATCTGCTGGAAACTGCCTTGCGTAAGCGCCTCGACCATGCGTTCAGCCGATGGATGGTGCTGAATCTGCTCGCTGCGCAAACGGCCGTACACTTCCGCCGTCGACACATTGATCGGCGGCTTCGCCACGATCACCCAGCACTGCGGCGGGTTTGGGATCGGCGTGAGTACCTCGCCGCGCCCTGTAGCCAGTGCGGTGCCGCCGGTTACACAGAACGGCACATCCGAGCCGAGCTCTGCGCCCAGCGCGAGCAGCTCCTCCTGGGGGATACCCAGTCCCCAGAGGCGGTTCAAGCCGCGCAGTGTTGCCGCTGCATCACTGCTGCCTCCTGCGAGTCCAGCGGCAACGGGAATTTTTTTGTCCAGGTGAATATGCACACCCTTTTTCACGTCATAGCGCTCTTTAATTAGTCTTGCTGCCTGAAAGGCCAAATTCTTCTCGTCCAGCGGTATGTACCCTGCCTGTGAGGTGATGATGATGGTGTCCCGCTTCTGTTCGGACATTTCGAGCCGATCGGCGAGGTCAATCATCGTCATGACCATCTCTACCTCATGGAAGCCGTCAGGACGTTTATGAAGTACATCCAGCATCAAATTGATTTTGGCCGGTGCTTTTTCGTATATTTTCAAGAACGTTCACCTATCCTTAGCTTTTCCCCATATGCTTGAACTTAACATATTCGAGGAAAAACATCTAATGCCTCTATATTAACAAACTCAGGCTTTGAAGTCATGGGACCGTTTGATGGGGTAAACAAACAGGGGCTTCCGCTTAACCGGAAGCCCCTGCCGCATTATGGTCTTTCTCTTACAGATCGGATTTGCTGGCTGCCCGCTCGGCGAGCTCAATCGCCCGCTTTACCATGTTGCCGGCATCCTTGGCCTTAATGCCTCCCCAGCCTTCTTTTTCCACGGTATCGTAGAACCCCAATTCCTTAGCCAATTCGGTCTTCAATTGATCGGACATAATGCTTCGTCTTCTCCTGCTCATCAATCCCGCCTCCTTGGAAAATGTAATTGAGTATGGCATGAACAGCATCCGGCGCGATTGCAGTGGCTTTTACGAACCCCTGCAAGCTAACCTCCTTCACCGCATATGCGAATGAAGAAGGCCTCGCGCAGCCTTAGTATGTGTTCAACCCCCGCTTGTCATTCCCCGGATCGATGGCAACAAAAAACAGCCTCCCTGTTAGTGGAGACTGCTCTCTCATGACATATCGTTATGACTTGATATAGGTGATTCGCATCTCGTTGTCATCACCGGTTACCATGATTTCCACGGTTTCGGTCAGAATATCGGCATAACTGTAGGACACACGTTTAAAAGTTTGCTGGTCTTGATCCAGCTTCACAATGAAAACAGAAGGGTACGTTTCTTCCAAAACACCAGTACGCTCGACGGTCTTCCGACGGCCACCGTTAGCCCGAAGCGTAATTTTTTGCCCTAAATGGGCATCGAGACTGCGTTTGATTTCCAACAGCGCGTTTTTAGCCATTGTCGACGACCACCTCTTTCCTTGTCCATTATACAAAAGATTCAGTCATTTGTCAATTCAAAAACATTAATTATATCAGCATCAAAAATATATTGTCAACGTATTTTTTTTGACCCTGGATTTCTCGTGTGCATTTGCTTTAATATGCGCTAAATTGACAAGCTTTATGTATTTTTTTTGACAACTTTCTTAAAGAATTGAAACAAAAAATAAAAAAACCCCAACTTGTGGGGTTCTTCTCTGTTCTTTCTACAACGGCCTATTACACCTCTTTTAGAACGCAATATGAGCTAACTGACCGAAGGCGTAACCTTCAACGTGGACAAATCCTGCAGCTTGGGCAGACCGATCCGGTAGCTGCCTCTCGTCTCGATTCCGCCCACGCCCTGACTGCCGCTGATCGTATGATGAACGACATCATGGATGTTGACGGTATCCCTGACTGACGTATAGGCTGCCTTAGCGGCAACGTAGACAGGATCCAGCGCATGGATGAGGATTCGCCCTGGCGAGCTGGCAAAATTGGCTCCCGCCTGCAGCAGAGCTTCAAAATGCGACTGGCACGCCCCAGCCACAATGACCAGGGAATCCAGATTCCGCTCATATTGACGTGCTACCTGAATCGCCGTGACGAAGTTGTGTGAATTCTTATAGCTGTCCAGGCTATATAAATCGTATGGCTGTCGTCTCTTCAGAACTCCATCATGACCTGTAATTACCACGATATCAGGTCTTACCCGCGGAAGAAGACGATATAATGAATCGGCCATCCCCGACTCATTGATATAATGGCCTTCCGCTGGGACCCGAAGCTGATTGTACAAGGTCAAACTCTTCTTCAGGTATTGGGGATCTCCATCCAAATGCAGCACCTTGCCCGGCACGTCAAAATATCCTTTTTCCGCAAGCTGTCCGCCTTCAATATTGCGCAGGCTGGCCAGTTGACGCTCACTCTGCTCCTGTCTGTGCTTCTGCAGACGGTCCAGCGACTCATTGGCTTTGATCTGCGCCTGCTTTGTACGTTCGCTTAAGTTGGGATGCGGGACCGTGACCAAATCATCAATGGGAGCATCGGCAAGTAACCGGAATTCTGTCCCTTTGATGACGATATTATTATTTTGCCGCATGCCTTCTACCCGGAACGTTACATCGCCGCCGTAGGATTTACGAACGACCAAGTCTCCCAAGTTCATCACAACATCACCCCTACCCTATGGTATGGGCCACTGTGACTATTGGTTCTTGCGAAACATCAATTTATCGCGTTAAGGCCTTCGCGGGCCCTATGGGCTCTCTAATGGCTGTATTAACGAATATCCGCGTTGTACAATATGTTGCTGAGCCGGGCATACTCTTCAATACTAAGGGTCTCACCGCGCCGTGAGGGCTCAATGCCCGCTTCCTGCAGCAGCTGCTCCAGCCGTTCACGGCCTTCTCCCGGAAAGAACCGGCTCTTCAGATTGTTGGCAATCGTCTTCCTCCGCTGTGCGAAAGAAGCCTGAACCACCTCGAAGAAGAATCCTTCGTCTTCTACACTAACAGGAGGCTGTTCCCGGACCGCCAGGCGAATCACGGCCGAAGCGACATTCGGCTGCGGAATAAACACCGTATGCGGCACAATACAGACCAGTTTAGGCTCACTGTAATATTGAACGGCAATGCTAAGGCTGCCATAATCCTTACTTCCCGGCGCCGCTGCCATCCGCTCTGCCACTTCTTTCTGAATCATCACCACGATATTCTCCAGCGGCAGCTTTTCCTCCAGCAGTTTCATGAGAATCGGCGTCGTCACATAATACGGCAGATTCGCAACCACACTTACCTTCGATACGCCCGCAAAATCCTGACGGAACAGCTCATGAAGATCCACCTTCAGTACATCTCCATGGTGCACCTTCACATTCTCATAGGGCTCCAGGACCTCCCTCAGGATGGGAATCAGGCGCTGATCAATTTCGACCGCGGTGACGGTCCCTGCCGTCTGCGCCAGCTTCTCCGTTAATGCACCGATACCAGGGCCGATCTCAAGGGCTCCCTTATCCTCATCCAGTCCTGCAGCTTCCACAATTTTATACAGAATATTCTGATCAATAAGAAAGTTTTGACCCAGACTCTTCTTGAAAGAGAATCCATGCCGTGAGATGATCTCCTTCGTCCGTCTTGGTGTTGATATATCCTCGATCCGATTCATTGGCTTACGCCCCCTTCTTCCAACTGTGCAAGTGCGGCCAGAAATTCTTCACGTGATATTTGAAACATGGCCAGTCGTTTATGGAACTGCTTGCTATTGCAATAACCGATCCCCAGCAGATTACCCATCGTCATACGCCTTGCCGCTGCTTCCGGATGAGCCGATAATCCGGCCTCCAGCATGTCCTCCAGACTAATCAGGCTCTCTCCACCCTCGAAGGAGGTATGGACCCGCTCCAGCGCACGCCGTATCGCCTCTGGCGAGGCATTCTCCACGCCGATATCCCCTTTGCGGGTAGCATCCGCTTCCGGGATAAAGGCATGCTTACAGCCGGGTACGACCTGATCCACGATTTTGCGGATCCGCTCCCCTGCATGGTCAGGATCCGTTAATATAATGACGCCTCTGCGCTCCTGAGCAAGCGCTATACGTTTCAGGATTTGCTTGTTGATCGCTGATCCGCCCGTTTCGATCGTATCCGCTTCTACGGCCCGTTTAATGGCAACGGTATCGTCTCTGCCTTCCACAACAATCACTTCTTTAATCATGCGTTTGTTCTCTTCCTTCCCAAGCAAAGCCACGCTTGTACAACTTTAGATTTCCAACCATCTTAGCTCTGTATACTCCGTTCTTAACAAAACAAAAGAAGAGGAAATACTCCCTCTTCTTCATCATTATATATTATAAGCTAAATAGTATAGCATTAGAATGGCATTGTAAATTGGAATTCATGCGTCTAGTTCAATTCAGGTTTAACCGGACCGATCACATAAACGGTGCGGCCGCTCTTCCGGCCGAAACTCGTGGCCGATTTGAGTGAATCATAATAAACATCGATTTTGTTGCCTTTGATGGCGCCGCCCGTATCTTCTGCACGACGGAAGCCAATGCCTTCGATATAGACCCACCATCCGATCGGGATGATATTAGGGTCAACGGCGATGGTGCGCCCTTCTGTAACGCGTGTGCCGGATGCAGTGCGTGTACCGATTCCTTGTTGCTCAGAAGAATACGCCGTCATCGACACATTGTTCAATACCTTGTTGTATTTAAAATCAACGCCTGCCCGAGAAACCACGTTGTTCTCAACAGCCTTGGCGGTTGTTACTTTCTTCGTGCCAGACAATTTGGCCGGTGTGGCTTTCACATCGGTGGCGGCCGCCTGAACAATGACGGGCTTCTCCACCTTTTTCGTGCCTACGGCAATAATTTTATCCTTTGTTCTGCGCTCGACTTTTTGGGAGACCTTCGTCTTCGAAACCAGCTTGCCATTGTGGTAGACCTTCTCATAATGGTTCACCATGAGACCGGACTCGCCCCGCTGAATTACGCGGTTATCCCCTCTTTCAAGCGATGGGTCGGCTGTTTTGATCACACGGAATTCCCGGTCTTCCGTCTCCTTAACTTTTTGTTTCGTGACGCGGACAACATGGATATTCATATTGCTGGTCAGCTTCGTGTTCTGTGCCGGTTGTACTATATCTTCACCCTGGATCGTAATACCAGCCTCTTTAAGTACATGATCAACCGTATCCTGGGATGTAAATATGGTTTTAGTTGTGCTGCCTACTGTAACTTTAACTGGAATTGCCCGTTCAATGATGATCCGATCTCCATCCTGGATCGCGCCGTTTAAAGGCATCGAAATCTGATCCTGAGGACTCAACGTGATCGCTTGCTCATCCAGCAATTCCTGCAGCAATGATCCACGTGTTTCTACTGTGGTGACACGACCATCGACGACAAGCTGAACCTCCTTGCCTGCCTGATCATGTACGACCAACGATATGAGAAGTGATACCGTAACGGCACCCATGGCACCGAGCAACATCAGTTGACGCAAATTGTCATGCTTCCATCTCAATGCGTAAGACATGCTGGATGATTGTGATTCATGGGTTTCTTCAGGTTGAAAAATGCCCACTATTCCATCCTCCTTCATAGTCCCGCCGTCTAGGTAAACGCATGAATGCATTTGACGTGACTATAGCAATTTTTCTCACAAGGCGCCCTGCTATCTATCTACACCCTGCGTCAATTCCCGTCATTTCGTCCATCTACCACCACCCCCTGTTTACCAAGAGTATGATGATCCCTTCTCCATTATTCAAAAATAAAAGAAAGCCAATGAAAGAGTACTAGAGGCTCTAACGTGGCTTCCTGATGATTAGAATCATGGAAATGGTATGCACGAGATTTCCCCTCTTATTTCGCTTACGGAGTTAGCTGTCGGGTTCGGACGTAAGAGAGACGCCCTAGATCCGGATACCCGCTCATGGCGAGATCCTTCAAATTCACCCCAAAGACCCGAAAAAGAAATCAAATACAGCTGCGTGCATTCAGACCAGTATGCACGGCGGTATCGGTTCCCCCGTTCTCCAGAATTCCGGAGATTAAGCGAGACGGTTCATGAAATATTCGGCTACGATCTGCACATCGCAGCTTCCTATCACTGAAAAGATGATATCCTGTTTACATGCAGGTTGTAAAGCAACATTCAACCACATTTTCTCATGTAAAAGGTTAAATTATTGTAATATTGACGCCTTTTCTGATTAAAAAACTTTAATTAATCGCGATTGCTCCCTTTTTCATCGCTTTTGCTCTCTTTTTCGTTAAATACCAAATCGTTCCAGTGCATTTTTGGTGGTAATTTGGGCCAATTCCTCATAAGACAACCCTCTAATCTCGGCTGCGGTCTCCGCCACCAATTTCACATAAGCGGTCTCATTTCGTTTCCCACGGAAGGGATGAGGCGTCAGGTAAGGGGAGTCCGTTTCGATCAATAATCGATCCAGCGGAACCTGCGCCAATACCTCTTTGGGCTGCTTTGCATTCTTGAAGGTAATCGGCCCGCCAAATGAAATATGGAATCCCATATCGAGACATATTTTGGCAGTTTCCCAGCTTCCGGAGAAGGAATGCATGACACCGCCCACTTCGGAGGCCTTTTCCTCCCGTAAAATTTTGATAATATCTTCATGCGCATCCCGATTATGAATGACAATCGGCATGTTCAGTTCCCGGGCAAGTCCGATCTGACGCCGAAGCACTCGGTGCTGCACTTCTTTCGGAGATGTATCCCAATGATAGTCCAGGCCGATCTCTCCAATAGCCACCACTTTCTCATGACTGCATAAAGAGGCGATCCAATCCAGGTCCTGATCCTCCATGGTAATCGCATCTACAGGATGCCAGCCCACTGCCGCATATATAAAATCATAAGTCTCTGCCAGCTTCATCGTAGTCGGGATCGTCTCCCGGTTAAATCCGATATTGATCATCCGGGTCACGCCAGCTTCAAGCGCCCGCTGAATTGCTTCCTCCCGGTCTTCGTCGAATTGGGGAGCGTCCATATGAGTGTGCGTGTCGAACAACATAAGATCCACACTCTCCTTCCTGTCGTTTCTGTGTCGTTTATCTTCCATTAGCTGGGTAAATTGCAGATGTACCAAGCATTGTCTATTCCTCTAGGTTAATGTTGTTGTTTGAAAACATCGGCTATCTTCTCCGGCATCTGAGCCAGCAGCGGAGTCACTTTCTCTTCCGGATAATAAAGATGGTACCGTCCTTTATGAATACCGCTGATCGAGCGTACAATATCGGAAACCTCCGAGATTTCCTTCAGCTCATCATGCCGATCCAGAAGCAGAATCTGTTTCTCGTTAAGCGGCATATCGGAATGAACTTTATCATAAGGAAGATCGGTTGGAAAATCAATCTCCAGGTCATATTTCGGATGTAATCCCACGGCACGGAACGCTTGGCGTATCCGGTCGATGGTTTCCAGATCAATATTGTCGATTTCTACATATTTGTAGAGCTTTCGGTGCATGAAACGACCGCATAATTCGCTAAGGAGCTTGTCTTCCTCCTCCGTCCATTGCAGAAAGGCCGTTTGGATCAGGGCTTCATCCAGACGCAGGTATTGACTCACGTCAATATGGCCCGCAAACAACGCAGGAAGCGGTTCGACCATGAACCGAAAGGCATATCCGCTGTCATGCAGTTCCTTTGCCCGGCGAAAGATTTGGCGCAGGATGATTTCGGAGCTTCGAGTGACGGGATGAAAATATACCTGCCAATACATCTGATACCGTGACATCAGGTAATCCTCCACGGCGTGCATGCCCGATTCCTTCACAACGACCCGATCGCGGTATGGCCGCAGCATCCGCAAGATCCGGTCAATATCAATCGTTCCATAATTAACTCCCGTATAATACGCATCCCTTAGCAAATAATCCATCCGGTCTGCATCCAGCGGACTAGTGACCAGGTTTATCACAATCGGCTTATCGTAGGTTTTGTTAATCACGGAAGCCACTTTCTCGGGGAAATCCGCTCCGAGCTCTCGCAGTACCTGATTGACGCAAGTATCCCCGAGCAGGATCCGGCATGTCCAATCCTCGTGATTCATATGAAAAGCTTCTTCTATAGAATGAGAGAAAGGGCCATGCCCCAAATCATGCAGCAGAGCCGCGCAGAGCGCAACTTGCCTTTCCTCGGCAGGCCAATCGGAATACCCCCTCCGTTCGAATTGAGAGATGATTCTTCTCGTAATTTCATAGACTCCCAGTGAATGGGAGAATCGGCTGTGTTCGGCCCCATGAAAGGTCAGAAAAGAGGTCCCAAGCTGTCTAACCCGGCGGAGTCGCTGGAATTCCGGGGTATCGATTAATCGCCAGATGATGTCGTCTTGCACATGAATATAATTGTGGACGGGATCCTTAAACACTTTTTCTTCCGAAATTGGTGAATACATTCCATCTCAACTCCTTATCGTTTCGATTGGGATTTAGCCGATAAACACTTCTTTTGACATCTAATGTCGAACCATGTCGAATAAGGGAAAATTGCGCTTTCCAAATCGACAAATCAAAAAACGCAGCAATAATTGGTACGATTATGGTAATTACGTTGCTATATAAGGGTTTTGTTCACTATACTTTCGTAAATAGGTTCCGATTTTTCAAAAATATAGGTTGACTGTTTTGGGAATCGTTGGTACTATAAATAACATAAAAACTAGAACTATGTCGAATTATGACTTTTTTAAATTATGGCGAGAGGGGCATTTATAAGTTATGATGAAATCAACAGGAATTGTAAGGAAAGTCGATGAGCTTGGACGGGTCGTCATTCCGATCGAATTACGCCGTACGCTCGGAATTGGTGAGAAAGATGCATTGGAGATTTATGTAGACGGCGAACGCATCATGCTTAAGAAATATGAGCCTGCCTGCATCTTCTGTGGTAACGCTGAGAATGTCACTTACTTCAAAGGTAAAATTGTTTGCCATGAATGTATCTCGGAAATCCCTACACCTGTGACAAATTAAGATTTTTAGTATATAATAGCATTATTACATTTTGTTAATTCTAACCTTTTTCATATCTCCTTGGTGCCTTCCTCGGCTATGAACCCGGCCGCAGGAGGGTCTTTTTTTGAGTTTACAGAATTTAAGTTTTCAGCGAAGCGTAAGCTATTCTTTATTCTCATTTATTGGTTTTGGGGTCCCCGCAAAGTATTTGGAATAAACATCGAAGCATAGGCTCCACTTTGTGGGGCTATTTTGTTATCCCCCTGCACCAAGTTAAGTATTATCACGATTCCGTCAGGAGCGCATTATAGATATCCCTCTTCGATACACCGCGATCACCCGCGGTTTTTTTCATGGCATCCTTGCGGCTTAGTCCTTCCCGCTCATAATGTTCCACATGCTCCTCCAGCGAAAGCTCCTGCCACCAGGCATTTTTCTCCTTCAGCTCCTCTTCTGCACTACCGGCTTCCACCACCAAACAATATTCCCCCAGCGGCGGATGCTCCGTGAGCCAGTCCAGGCATTCGGAAATGCTCCCGCGCAAGAATTCCTCATAGCGTTTAGTCAGTTCACGAGCCAAGGTCACCTTCCGATTTCCCAGTACCTCCTGCAAGATCTCCAGCGTCTTTTTCACGCGATGCGGAGATTCATAAAATAATAGCGTTCCCTGCGCCGTTTGCAAAACTTGCAGCTGCTGAATGATATCTTTACGCTCCCGCGGCAAAAAGCCGATAAACGTGAATCGTTCGGTCGGCAAACCCGACACGATTAAGGCCGAAAGAGCGGCATTGGCCCCCGGGATCGGAATGACCGAAATTCCCGCCTCAATCGCAAGTGAAACCAGATCACTGCCAGGGTCCGAAATCGCCGGCAGACCGGCGTCGCTGACGAGTGCCACATTTTTTCCTTCTATTATATAACGTATAATTTCAGGTCCACTGGCCGCCTTATTATGCTCGTGATAACTAAACAGCGGCTTAGCCGGAATTTCGAAATGGGTCAGCAGCTTGCGTGACTGCCGTGTATCCTCTGCCGCGATAATATCGCATTCCTGGAGGATGCGTACAGCGCGATAGGTCATATCCTCCAAATTACCAATCGGTGTTGCCACCAAATACAGAGAACCCGGGCTTCCCTCTCCCTGATCGGCATAACTCTGTTGCACAAGATTTCTCATTCTTTAGTCTCATCCTTATGTGTTCCATAGTAAATTTCCATAAAATCTCGTCCGTAGTTTCCTTGCTCATCATATACGATCAGCGGGGGCTTCAGCCGAACCTCAGGCTTCCCGTCCCGAATACCCTCGATAAGCACCATGTTTGCTTCCATATTCACGCGCGGATGGACAAATCGGATGACTTTGGGCTCAATCCGGTATTTGCTCATCAAGGTGATAATCTCCGCTAGTCGTAGGGGCTTGTGGACCATGCTCATCTTTCCGCCTTGGCGAAGCAGCTTTGCACAGGATTCAATCACTTCCTCAAGCGTACAGTGGATTTCATGTCTGGCAATCGCCTGGTGCTCATTCAGCTTCAAGTCGCTGCCATTCATCGGCATATAAGGCGGGTTGACCGTAATCAGGTCGTACGCTCCATATCCTTGTTCCTTGTATAGTTCCCGCAGATCGCCCTCATGGATCGTGATCTGGTCCTGGAGATTATTCATCTCGACGCTCCGTCTGGCCATGTCCGCAAGTCTGGGCTGAATCTCAATCCCCTCGATCAGCGCACCTGTACGAGTCGACAGCAGGATTGGAACAACCCCGTTTCCCGTGCACATATCCAAAATACGGCCCCTGCGCGGTATGCTGGCAAACCTGGCGAGCAGGACGGCGTCCATGGAAAAGCTGAATACCTCCTCACTCTGGATGATGCCAAGCTCATGGGTGAGCAGATCATCAATCCGCTCGGATGATTGCAATAACACTTCTTTCAATTTCATAGTTTCAACCCTTTATCTCCAAAATTCCAAACACGCGTTTTTGGTGTATCGGCTCTCTACATAGTACCTGATAAAATGAAATACACAAAAGGCTGCTCTTCACATTGCATGACAAGCAGCCGTTATTTGTTCAATCGCGATCCTTACAGTATAACCTTTCCATTCTAGAAAAAAACCGTAGGCAGTTTCTCCTACGGCTTCTTATTTATTCAAAAAAGACAAGCAGAACAGGCAATCCCCTTCCGTCCGCAGATGTCCATAATAGACATTGCAGATGTGGAAGCCTTCATGATACAGCCGAGCCAGGTTATCATACCCCTCGCCGACCACATCTTCATGTGCCTCATCCTTCACATGAGGCTGAGGTTGTAAAGCCACTGGGTTTTCCAATTCTGCCGGATTGACTTCCCGCTTTAAAATTTTCCGGAGCTGTTCATTTTCAAGACTGAGGCGATGGTTCTCTTCCAGCAGTTCCTTGATGACCAGCTTAAGTCCACCCAGTTCACTGTGTATATTTCCCATCTGTGTTTCCAACTCTTGAATGAGCACAAAAATGTTTTTCTTCTCCAAGTCTACACCCCGAAAATAAACATTCTATTGGACTATTTGATGACAACGTCGTCCATTGGAAGTTCCTTAACCTTTCCAATTTCAAACAGCTGAACATGAACCGTCCGCTTATCCGCATTCAGTCCGACTACTTTGCCTTCTCCAAGCGAAGTAATGACCAATTTCCCCGCGGATGGAAGCTCTTCTTTCACGCTTTCATAATTATCATGCTCAAACTTTAGGCAGCACATCAATCTTCCGCATAGCCCGGAAATTTTAGTCGGATTGAGCGATAGGCTTTGATCCTTTGCCATCTTGATCGATACCGGCTCAAAATCACCAAGCCATGAGGAACAGCACAGTACGCGTCCGCAAGGTCCAAGACCGCCGAGCATTTTCGCTTCATCACGAACTCCAATCTGGCGAAGTTCGATTCTTGTACGGAATATACTGGCCAGATCCTTGACCAGTTCACGGAAATCCACACGGCCTTCGGCCGTGAAGTAGAAAATGATTTTGTTGCGGTCAAACGTAAATTCCACATCAACCAGCTTCATTTTCAGTTCGTGATCCCGAATTTTATTTAAACAGGTGGTGAATGCATCCTTGGCCGCTTGTTTGTTCTCTTCAACCACACGGGCATCAGAATCACCCGCGATCCGAATGACCTTCTTGAGTGGAAGGACAACGTCCGATTCACCGACCTCCTTCTTTCCTATCACAACTTGACCATACTCAATGCCTCTCGCGGTTTCCACAATGACGGATTGTTCCTTCTCCACGGGCAGGTCGAGCGGATCAAAGTAATATATTTTGCCCGCTTTCTTAAAGCGGACACCTACTACACTGTACAAAAATAAACCCCCTTGTGCCTGTACATAATGGCCATTCTGCGGGCCTGGGGGTGTGCTCACGCCGGAGTGTTACCGCCCAAACCCATCAATAACTGCTCTAAACTGAGCTGTCCATTGACATTATAGCGTAACTTCTTCTGACACTCTGCGGCCAAATCCATGTATGACACCCACTGTGCTGTGCTGCGGGCTGATGCATGACCAGAGATATACTCTGCCTGATCTATGAAAACGAGAGACTCTTTCCTTCCATACTGGACATGGATCATGTCCTTAAACCATAAATGAAACATACTGAACAATAGGTCCAGATGATCAGAGAGCTCGGTTTTGAACACTTTTTGACTCGCTGTGATAATTGCTGAGCCACTGCGGTTCAAAGACTCCTTACCTAATTGTAACACTAGGTTTCTAATTTCTGCAAACCAATTCTCACTCAATATTTTCCTGCACTCATCAAGTCCTGACGAAAGATGAACTGCGCAGCGTACAAGTGCGGCAGGATAACCTTCCCCTACAAGAACCTTCTCCATCATCTGCGGATCCAAAGCCCGGAACGGAACCTGCTGGGATCTCGATTGAATGGTAGGCAGAAGGGCTTGTCCATTCTCGGCAATCAGAATAGCTACAGCCGGCGCCTGGGGTTCCTCCAGAAATTTCAACAGACTGTTGGCTGCCTGCGTGGTCATCTTCTCCGCTCGGTCAATAATATAGACTTTGGGATTTCGATTCTCCGATCGATAGGAGAATATACGCTGAAGATCACGGATCTGATCGATCTTAATGCTGGCTCCATCAGGCTCAACCAACGTCAGATCGGGATGATTGCCATGATCTACCTTGCGGCATTCCAAACACTGCCCGCAGGCATCGTCTTCAAGTTCCGTACAAAACAATGCCTTGGCAAACGTAAGCGCCGTCTGCATCTGTCCGGCACCATGGGGGCCGCTAAACAGATAGGCATGACTGACCGCATTACGGCGCAAGGCATTTTGCAGCAGTTGCTTCGCAGTCTCTTGACCTACGATATCATTAAAAGACATAAGTCCTCACTTTCTATCAATCCTCATGATCCTCCAGACTTAGCAGTCATGAATCACGATCCGCTTCCTTGCTTCTTGCGATTAGAATACAAGATTGATCAGCATGCCTCGAATTTCTCCAACCTTGTTCAATAGATCAATTCTCCCCTGCTCCGTATCCAGCAGTTCATCCGCCATCGCGAGCAGCGCAGAATCGACTTCATCAATTACATTATAACGCTTGCCGCGTCCCCGGCGGTCCCAGCCGCGCGTTTCCTTCATTTTCACACCGCGACGAACCGTTTCCTCCAGGAATCGGCGAACCATCAATTTATACGCTTTTAGCTCCCGAACGGTCATCACTTTTGCCAAACGATCGCCTTGCATTGCAATTTCACGCATTTGACGACTCAACTCTTCATGGGTCGCGCGTTCTCCCTGCTGCTGCATCATATCCGAGAACGATCGCTGCTGAATCGGTCTGGCGTTGCCATCCGGCACCGTGAGTTCACTTTTCATGGGCCGAAAGCCCGGATTGATTTTCATCTGATCCACCGCCTGTTGCGTATTCTTTGCATCTAATAAAACGGAGGCACCTGGTACGTTCATATCGAACAAACCTATGCCTCACGTGAACGTACCTTGAAATGGTTTGCTTGTCAAGCGATTCATCGATAATTATCGATGAATTGGGTGATTTTCCGGAATCCATCGAGATCATCCATCTATTAAAAGCATCTCCCGAGTGCAGCGATCTACGGTAACTATTTTTATTATGATACAGAAGTGCTTCAGAAGACTTGGGTTACAGGAGAACACAGCCGTCAAATATCCCAATAAAAACATCCGTTACGTATCTATCGCAGATCCAGAAAATGAATTTAGAAATGCTCGAATCGTTCTACAGGGAGGACAAACACCGTTGCGCCACCAACCTGTACTTCGACCGGAAGCGGCAAGTAGGAATCGGTTGTACCACTCATTGGGGTTACCGGAGTGACCAGCTGTTCACGAACCTTACAGCTTGTGCGAATGACGCTGAGCACACTTTCAACCTGTGAATCGTCTACCCCGATCATAAAGGTGGTGTTCCCCGCCTTCAAGAAGCCGCCTGTACTTGCAAGCTTTGTTGCCCGAAAATTAGCTTTGACCAATGCGGCGGAGAGACGGTTGCTATCTTTATCCTGGACAATCGCAACAATCAATTTCATGGTAAACCCTCCTTGTTTATTTGGACATCATATGTCCTTAACACTACTTATTTGACAAACAACCTCAAAAATCCTTTAATATCGCGTCTTCCAAGTGACGAATCATTTCTCTTTCCACCTGAGCCGGCGTCTTGGAAGCATCTACAATGCGAATTCGATCCGGATTACGCTCTGCTACCAATAGATAGCCTTCCCTAACCTTCTCGTGAAATGCCATGTTCTCCATATCCAGCCGATTTAATTCCCGTTCTGCATTCGCCGTGATCCGTGCCATGCCAATCTTCGGCTCCACATCGAACAACAGCGTTAGATCCGGCATGCGGGTATCGATCGCAAATTGATTGATGTTCCATACTTCCTCCATGCCCAGTCCGCGTGCATATCCCTGGTAAACCAGACTGCTGTCCACGAATCGGTCACACAGCACAGTCAAGCCCTGACTCAAAGCTGGCTCCACCTTCTCCACAAGATGCTGGCGGCGGGCAGCCGCATACAACAATGCTTCAGTACGTGCATCCATCGCGGTATGCTGCGGATCGAGAATAATAGAGCGGATCTTCTCCGCAATCTCAATGCCGCCGGGCTCGCGTGTAATCAGATACGGGATCGAATGATTCTGCATAAAAGCGGCGAGTCTGCCCATCATAGTCGTTTTACCGGATCCGTCTCCTCCTTCGATGGTAATAAATAGTGGTCTGCGATTATTCATAGCGTATCCTGCTTTCATCATTTGTTGATCGTGGAGCTCGATATTATACGCTCCGGTATATTTACCAACGTATAGTGGAGTCTCTTCCTTTACGTTTCCTTATAAACGACAATGGTTTGCAGCGCTGGATCGGATATCCCCTGGCATTTCGCCCCTGCATTCCTTAATGCCAGGAGCCTCTGTTTCATTCCCGCTGAGATTTCTTCACCTGGGTATAAGATCGGTATACCTGGCGGATAGGGAATAACCATCTCCCCTGCCTTACGCCCAGCACTCTTCTCTAACGGCACCGATTCTAACCTCTCCCTGTCATTCGGCTTCAGTGAGAAAGGAATTGGGGCCGAATAAGGAATCTCCGAGGGCAAATTGTTCCACGTGGAAACATCGGAGACTGGTCTTGCTTCAGTTAACAAGTTAGCATCGACATCGAAATGGATAGAATCCATATTCTTGTGGTCTACTCGCGGCTCATAACTCATGAAATCCCCCTGATCCCGCAATGTCCGGATCAGTAATTCCGTGCTCTCTGCCGTAGTGCCGGATTCGGTTCCGATCCCTTCTGTCTTCTCCCCCTGCTCTACAATATGCACAAGGGCCCATAAGACGTGATTCGCATCTTCCCGAGTGGATCCCAGCGTAAACAATAAGACGACGTGCAACTCGTCGCTCATCTCCGGCACACAGCCGCGCGCCTCTAGCTCGCGCTGGAGTGCATACCCGCTCAGGGACCTGGTGCGGTCATATATGACCGCCTTGAACGGGTCCTGGCGGGTATACGCCGCTGCGGCTGTGCCCGCGGCGTGGCCCCTGGGCTGCGGCGGCTGCAGCAGCCCGAACCGCGGCAGCTTCGCGAGGCCGCGCCGGAAGGCCTTCACGGCGGCCAGGCCAGCCGTGAAGGCGTCTGCGCCCTGTGTGTGCAGCAGGCGCCGCGCCAAGTCCAGCGAAGCCATGAGCGGGTACGAGGGGCTGGAGCTCTGCACCATGGCCAGCCGCTGGCGCAGCAGGCTGCGGTCGAGCAGCCCGCCCTGTACATGCAGCATGGCTCCCATCGTCATGGCGGCTAACATCTTGTGTGTGGATTGAACCACACCATCCGCGCCGCATGACAAAGCGTTCATAGGCAACTGGGGGTGCTGTCCGTAATGAGCTCCATGCGCTTCATCCACGAGTAGTGGAATGCCGAACTCATGGCAAGCTTTCGCTAGCGGCTTTAAGTCGCTCCCCATCCCGTAGTAGTTCGGCATCGTGATGATCGCCCCCCGGGCCTCTGGATAAGCCTCCAGAGCCGCTACGAGTGTAGCTACAGAGGGAGCAACGGCTAAACCGCTCTGCTTGTCCAGCTCCGGTTGAAGAAACACCGCCCTGGCACCGGCCAGCATCAATCCGTTCAACACGGACTTATGTACGTTCCGCTGTACAAGCACGATATCGCCCGGTTCACGGCAAACCGTCAGAACTAATGCCAAATTGCCGGCTGTACTCCCGCCCACTAGGAAGAAGCTCTCCTCCGCACCAAAACAATCTGCGGCTAGTTCCTGCGCTTCCTGAATAACGCCTTCAGGATGAAATAAATCATCGGTTCCGGTAATTTCCGTCACATCAATGCGCATGGCCTCTCGCAGCATCTCCGTAGTCTTACCTTCTCCCGCATATGCCCTGCCATTTTTATGACCAGGTACATGAAAAGATGAAGCCCCACGTTCTCGATACAACATTATAGCCTCTGCTAGTGGGGCACGCTCTCTATGTGTAGTCATTGATATATCCCTTCGGATTACATTCTCTAACCTATTTTAACGCAATTTGAAACCTACGCCTACGTCTCCAAGCACGGAAAGTCCCCTCTAAACAAAAAAAGGCCTTTTATTCAGGCCCATTTGACGCGTGTATCCGCGCCTATGCATTTTTCGGCATGGCAATTTGTTTTAATTGACGGATGAAAAAATGATATTTGGCATCTTCCGCGCTGGTATGAACGATTTCGGATTCACATTCCTCACATACGAATTGCGAAACAATGGTAATCCCCTCTGTCTTCGTCTGATTGCATATGATACACACGTGTTCGGTCAATTCTTCCATAACCATCCCACCTTGATCCTTTTCCTATTAGTATGACACAGTTTCTATTATTTTAAACCTTTTCATAGGATATCGGTCTACGCTTTATATATATGTACCCCTTGGTGGCCTTGTGTCTGTACCTTTTTTTTCAGCTTAATAAAAATATGATTTTGTCCGATAAAAACATAAAAGACTTAAATTTCCCGTCTATCGTAATTTACTTCTACTTAAAGGGGGACAGTATAGCCCAATGGCAGATCCACATGGTCAAGCCACCTTTTATCACTATCGATTAATTAAGAAAATCCAACTTTCCAAAAGCTTGCTCATCCTCTACTTAACTCTGCCTTGGCTTGCTGCGGCTGCAGGGACATTTTGGGTGTCACCGTATTTCCTGCTCTATCTGCTAATCGCCTTTCCGCTTATGTTATGGATCCAATATGTCGTCGGGCATACCGTGCTCGTCCTATTGGGAACAAGCTACCGGAAACGTTGGCGCTTCCGTCTGAGGTTGCCTTGGCTTGGTTATATACCGGATCAACACGTCAGCCGTCGCGTATTTAATTTAGTGCAGTTCTATACCTGTTGGGTAGGGATTGTCTTAAGCGCTATCATGGCCTTCTGGTCACCGCTGCCTTTTGCCATCACGCTTCTGGTCTGGCATCTGTGGTTCCTTCTCCCGCGCGGCTATACCATGCTGCGTCTAAGCGGCCAGCGTAAAGATGGCATGTTGAAAATGAATGAGCAGGACATCTCCTACTACCAGCAATAATATTAGAGTTCTGCGTCCATCACTACATAGCGCTATAAACCCTATTTTTCGTTTCATCAATGAATAAAGACCTCATTCCGAAGTCGGGAAGAGGTCTTTATTCATTGGCTTTATTGCTTTCCAATCCTTGTATGGCTTGTTTTTTTAGCTGACTCGGAACCGTAATTATAAGAAAATCGTCATGCACCGATAGGTGGACGATACTTTTCCCTTTTTCAAATACTAACGAAGAACCGTCATCTTCAACTTCCTTCTGCTTCCATCCCCAGGACTCAATCTCTTCCAGGTAGGCTTCAGGGATGCTGTCGTCTCCCTTTAAGCCTGGAAGCGCATACCGTACATAATCCAAGTCACTATTGCCTGTTGTTTGCTCCGTTTTATTCGCTTCCTTCGGAACCGGGAATGACTTCACATTCGCCGCGCCGTCAAAGGTTTCCCAGCTTGGTTCTGCGGATGCCCCACATCCGGATCCGATCAACAATATCGTAACCGCGCAGATTATCTCTGCCACATGCAGACCACGTTTACACAACATGTAATTGTCCTCCTTCCCCCACAATAACCGGTCTCCAGATGAGTATTCGTAGTTGGTTGGTTAATGGAGAACCTTCCAATCAGGCCTTATTTCCTACAGCCTGCGCAAATCGGTAATCACTACCCGATTTTGCCTAATTCTATTATACTGATTTTTGGCATGGTATCGGTAACAAAATTTTCATCTGTTTACGTCAATTTTATGATCATGTTATATAACAGAGAAGCTGCTGACATCACGCTGCAGCATATATCCTTAGTCGGACAATCTCTAAATCTGCATTTCATCCAAATATCAAAAAAACAATTCTCATAAAAAACAAATAAAAACCACCATCGATTACATCGACAGTGGTTTTTCGCTTGGCGACGTCCTACTCTCCCGGGACCCTTCGGTCCAAGTACCATCGGCGCTGGAAGGCTTAACGGTCGTGTTCGGTATGGGAACGCGTGGAACCCTTCCGCCATCGCCACCAAACGGTTCAGATGCTTGATCACCTGAAAACTAGATACGAAACGAATTTGCAGCACATTGAAATAGTTTTTGGATAAGCCCTCGACCGATTAGTATTGGTCAGCTCCATGCATTGCTGCACTTCCACCTCCAACCTATCTACCTCGTGGTCTTCAAGGGGTCTTACGAATTGGGAAATCTCATCTTGAGGGGGGCTTCACGCTTAGATGCTTTCAGCGCTTATCCCTTCCGTACGTAGCTACCCAGCCATGCTCCTGGCGGAACAACTGGTGCACCAGCGGTACGTCCATCCCGGTCCTCTCGTACTAAGGACAGCTCCTCTCAAATTTCCTACGCCCACGACAGATAGGGACCGAACTGTCTCACGACGTTCTGAACCCAGCTCGCGTACCGCTTTAATGGGCGAACAGCCCAACCCTTGGGACCTACTTCAGCCCCAGGATGCGATGAGCCGACATCGAGGTGCCAAACCTCCCCGTCGATGTGGACTCTTGGGGGAGATAAGCCTGTTATCCCCAGGGTAGCTTTTATCCGTTGAGCGATGGCCCTTCCATGCGGTACCACCGGATCACTAAGCCCGACTTTCGTCCCTGCTCGACTTGTAGGTCTCGCAGTCAAGCTCCCTTATGCCTTTGCACTCTTCGAATGATTTCCAACCATTCTGAGGGAACCTTGGGGCGCCTCCGTTACTCTTTAGGAGGCGACCGCCCCAGTCAAACTGCCCGCCTGACACTGTCCCCGTACCGGATTACGGTACCAGGTTAGAACCTAGATACGATCAGGGTGGTATCCCAACGTCGCCTCCACACAAGCTGGCGCTCATGCTTCAAAGGCTCCCACCTATCCTGTACAGATCGTACCCAAATCCAATATCAAGCTGCAGTAAAGCTCCATGGGGTCTTTCCGTCTTGTCGCGGGTAACCTGCATCTTCACAGGTATTAAAATTTCACCGGATCTCTCGTTGAGACAGCGCCCAAGTCGTTACGCCATTCGTGCGGGTCAGAATTTACCTGACAAGGAATTTCGCTACCTTAGGACCGTTATAGTTACGGCCGCCGTTTACTGGGGCTTCGGTTCACAGCTTCGGGATTACTCCCTAACCGCTCCCCTTAACCTTCCAGCACCGGGCAGGCGTCAGCCCGTATACTTCGCCTTACGGCTTCGCACAGACCTGTGTTTTTGCTAAACAGTCGCTTGGGCCTTTTCACTGCGGCCCCCTCGGGCTATTCACCCTACCGAGGCACCCCTTCTCCCGAAGTTACGGGGTCATTTTGCCGAGTTCCTTAACGAGAGTTCTTCCGCGCGCCTTAGAATTCTCTTCTCGCCTACCTGTGTCGGTTTGCGGTACGGGCACCTTCACCTGACTAGAGGCTTTTCTTGGCAGTGTGAGATCATGACCTTCGCTACTATAATTTTCACTCCCCATCACAGCCCAGCCTTATTGATGTGCGGATTTGCCTACACATCAGCCTCACTGCTTGGACGGACATCCATCAGTCCGCGTCACTACCCTCCTGCGTCACCCCATCGTTCATAACGGTTTACGGTGGTACAGGAATTTCAACCTGTTGTCCTTCGATTACGCCTTTCGGCCTCACCTTAGGTCCCGACTTACCCTGAGCGGACGAGCCTTCCTCA
>NZ_CP150269.1:0-10000 GCF_037976825.1 Paenibacillus sp. FSL K6-1330 | reverse complement strand
CCCTCCATGCTCGTACGGATGATGGTGCCGCTAGACGTAATAATCATGAGATCCTCTTCTGATTTCACGACCTTAAGTGCCACAACTGGTCCATTTTTCTCCGTAATATTGATGGTCTTGATCCCTTTACCGCCACGGGTCTGGCTGCGGTAGTCGCTTGCAGGCGTCCGCTTACCGTAACCTTTGGTCGTTACAATAAGGATATCAAGTTCCTGGTCCACCACGTCCATGCCAATGACTTCATCATGGTCATCCAGTGTAATTCCTTTAACCCCCGTCGCGCTTCTTCCCATCGAGCGAACATCACTCTCCTTGAAGCGGATGGACATTCCCTGTGCCGTACCCATGATGATCTCCTGCTGACCATCTGTCAGCTTAACCTCGATCAGGGAATCATCCTCGCGCAGGTTGATCGCAATCAGACCGCCCTTGCGGATATTGACATAATCCTCAAGTGGGGTTTTCTTAACGACACCCTGGCGCGTTGCAAAGAACAGGAAATTATCGCTGTCAAAGTTCTCCACAGGGATCACGGCATTGATCGACTCGCCCTGTTCAATCTGAATCAGGTTGATGATCGGTGTTCCGCGGGCGGTACGGCTAAGCTCTGGGATCTCATAAGCTTTCAACCGGTACGCCTTCCCTTTGTCCGTGAAGAACATCAGGTAGTGGTGAGAATTCGTAACGAAGAGATGCTCGACAAAATCCTCACTCTTCGTATCCATCCCCACTACGCCGCGGCCGCCCCGCTTCTGGCTGCGATAGGTGTTCGCAGGCAGACGCTTGATGTAACCGGTATGCGTAATGGTGATGATCACTTCTTCACGTGGAATCAGATCCTCGTCCAGGATGCTGTCTTCCCCGACCGTAATTTCGGTACGGCGTTCATCAGAGAAGCGCTCCTTAATCTCTTGGAGCTCATCATTGATAATCTGCAGCACAAGATGCTCATTAGCCAAGATCTCGCGCAGTTCCGCGATTCTGGCAAGCAATTCCTGGTACTCGTTCTCAATCTTCTCACGTTCGAGTCCGGTCAGGCGCTGCAAACGCATATCCAGAATGGCCTGCGCCTGCTCATGACTGAGACCGAAACGCTCCATCAAGCCTTCGCGAGCAGCCTCTGTGGTCTGTGACGCGCGAATGAGGGCAATAACCTCATCGAGATGATCCAGCGCAATCCGCAAACCTTCGAGAATATGAGCCCGAGCTTCCGCCTTCTTCAGTTCAAACTCGGTCCGGCGACGGATAACGACGACCTGATGCTCCAAATAGTGGAACAGCACGTCACGCAGGTTCAAAATTTTCGGCTCATTGTTTACGATGGCCAGCATGTTAATACCGAAATTAGACTGCATGGCCGTATGTTTGTACAGATTATTCAGAACGACATTCGGATTGACGTCCCGGCGCAGCTCAATAACAATCCGCATACCGTTACGGTCCGACTCGTCGCGGAGATCCGTAATGCCATCAATCCGCTTATCGCGAACCAGTTCCGCGATCTTCTCAACCAAACGAGCCTTGTTCACCTGATACGGAATCTCGTGAACGACAATGCGCGCCTTGTTGTTATTCTCTTCAATGGTCGCCTTTGCCCGCATCGTAACGGACCCTCGCCCCGTGCGGTAGGCTTGACGAATCCCTTCACGTCCCAGAATATATCCCGCTGTCGGGAAATCCGGTCCTTGAATATAGTCCATCAGCTCCATCGGTGTGATATCCGGGTTTCGAATCATCGCCTGAACGCCATCGATCACTTCACCGAGATTATGAGGCGGAATATTAGTAGCCATACCTACTGCAATCCCGGATACGCCGTTTACCAGCAAGTTAGGATAACGCGCGGGAAGAACGACCGGTTCCTGTTCCTCACCGTCATAGTTAGGAGCAAAGTCTACAGTCTCTTTATTAATATCACGCAGCATTTCCATAGCAATCTTCGATAAACGAGCCTCGGTATAACGCATAGCCGCTGCCATATCGCCGTCAATGGAACCGAAGTTTCCGTGTCCATCAACAAGCATATAACGCATGGAGAAGTCCTGCGCCATCCGAACCATGGATTCATAAACTGCGGAATCACCATGAGGATGGTACTTACCGATAACCTCGCCAACAATTCTTGCCGATTTCTTATGCGGTTTATCCGGGGCCATTCCAAGTTCAGACATCGCATATAAAATACGACGGTGTACTGGCTTCATTCCGTCCCGTACATCCGGCAAAGCCCGGCTGACAATGATACTCATCGCGTAGTCCATAAAGGACTCGCGCATCTCGGTACCAATGTCACGATCTTTGATTTGGGAGAAATTTTCTTCCGCCATGCTGGACCTCCTTCATTTTCCTATCAACCATGCCTTGATCTATGTGAAAAAAGCAGAATAGTGATCAGAAACCTAAAAACGCACTAACCTTTATTATATTACTTTCACAAACCGTGCACAATTAAACACGGGATGGATCAAGTGAAAGAATGATTTTGCCCGGAAACCGGGATATACGCCCTGTCCTCCGTGCCCCTTTTCACATACAATGCATTGCACAGGACTTTTCGTATCATCACATCTTTATATTATACCACTGTTTGTCATACTTGTCCTATGTTTTCCGGGTATAGGCTCTCTTGCTGGAGATGGCCCCATTCTTTCAAATCAACCGGATCAACACGAGTTTGTATTACGCGACAGGCAAAATCCTGTCACTCACATCATACAGCTGGAAAGGATGAAGATGGTTGACTATTCAACGCGTTGCAAGCAAGTGGGCGAAAACGAAAATACTCTTGAAAAATAAAGGTCTCGTCTCTTATGTTCCCTCCACCCGCCAATATTCATTGGAGGCGCTTGAAGACATGCTCGGTACACATACGCTTGTGTATATCAAGCCTGACCGGGGAACCTACGGTATGGGCGTCATGTCAGTCGAGCAGCTCCATTCCCAAAACGATGATGCCGACGAAACCACGACTACTTCCTACAAGCTTCGTTATGAACAGAAAACCGAAATATTTACCTCTCTGGAGAGTCTCCATAAAACACTGAGCACTCTGTTCCAGGGCCAGACGTATCTGATTCAGCAAGGCATCCATCTGCTTAGTCATAAGGGTAACCCCTTTGATCTTCGAGTACTTACACAGAAAAGTCCATCGGGTCAGTGGGTGAGCACAGGAATAATCGGGCGGGTGGCGGCCAAGAATAAAATCATTACCAACCATCACAGCGGCGGCGTGGTTCAACACTATAAACCGCTGATGACCGAGCATATGACGGCAGAAGAGGCAGAGAATATCCGAAGAGAGCTGAATACGCTTGGGGTGAATGTCGCAGCCCAGCTGCAGAAATCCTATCCCAATCTGAAAGAAATCGGCTTGGATATTGCCATTGACGGTCGCTGGAACATCTGGATCTTAGAGGTTAATACCAAACCTGCACTGTTCCCGTTCAAGAAATTTTTCAAAGATCCGAGCATCTACAATCAAGTAAAAAAATATGCGACCGCTTATGGGCGTAACTTATCAAGCAAGAAAAAAGTCAAAAAGACCGGTTAGCATACGATATATTAATTAATCCCCCAAATTTGGTTATATGGCGTGTACACCAAATCCAGCATCCATCGTAAAAATAAAGGGGCAGCCCTGAGGCCTTCGCAGACCTTGGGATGCCCCTTTTTGAATGAAAACCTTATACGTCCAAATTACGGACCGACTTCGCATGCTCCTGAATGAAATCCCGTCGCGGTTCAACGTTATCGCCCATCAGGGTATCAAACAATGTATCGGCCAGGATCGCATCTTCGATGGTCACCTGAAGCATGGTACGGCTCTCCGGATCCATCGTCGTCTCCCACAGCTGTCCGGCGTTCATCTCGCCGAGACCTTTGTAGCGCTGTACGTTAATTTTGACGTTCTCACCGAACTCCTTAATGATCTGGTCACGTTCTTTCTCACTGCCGGCATAACGGATCACCTTATTGCGCTCGATCTTGAAGAGCGGCGGTTGGGCGATATAGATATAACCAGCTTCCACCAGCTTACGCATGTAACGGTAGAAGAACGTCAGCAGCAAGGTACGAATATGCGCACCGTCGACATCGGCATCAGTCATAATAATGATTTTGTGGTAACGGGCCTTGGACAGATCGAAATCTTCCGCAATCCCTGTGCCCAGCGCCGTAATGATCGCCCGGATCTCCGCATTGGAGAGGATACGGTCAAGCCGCGCCTTTTCCACGTTGAGAATTTTACCCCGAAGTGGCAAAATGGCTTGGAAATGTCGATCGCGTCCCTGCTTGGCGGATCCGCCGGCAGAGTCACCTTCGACGATGTACAGCTCACTGATGGAGGCATCCTTGGAAGAGCAGTCTGCCAGTTTACCTGGTAATGCGCTGACTTCAAGCGCACTCTTCCGGCGTGTCATCTCGCGGGCTTTACGCGCCGCTTCACGAGCACGTGATGCCTGGAGCGCCTTCTCCAAGATCCGGCGGGAAACCGATGGATTCTCCTGCAGGAACTCCTGCAGCTTCTCAGCGAACAAGGATTCCACAATACCGCGCACTTCACTGTTGCCGAGCTTGGTTTTGGTTTGTCCTTCGAACTGCGGTTCCGGTACTTTGACCGAGATGATTGCCGTCAATCCTTCACGCACATCGTCACCCGACAGGTTGTTGGTGTTATCTTTGATCAATCCCGTTTTGCGGGCATAGTCATTGATGATTCGAGTGAGCGCACTCTTAAAGCCGGATTCGTGCGTTCCGCCTTCGTGCGTGTTGATATTATTTGCAAAAGAGTAAATATTCTCGGTATAGCTATCGTTATACTGGAGCGACACTTCAACCTGAATATTATCCCGTGAACCCTCAACATAGATAGGGTCTTCGTGCAGCGCTTCCTTCTTCTCATTCAGGAACTTGACGTATTCAATGATTCCGCCCTCGTATTTAAAATAGTCGGAGGCACCTGTACGTTCGTCCGTCAGTGTAAGCGCAATGCCCTTGTTCAGGAACGCCAGCTCACGGATCCGTGTCAGCAGCGTGTTGTAATCATATTCCGTTGTTTCCGTGAAAATCTCCGAATCCGGCAGGAAGGTTACGGTTGTCCCGTGATCGTCGGAATCCCCGATGATCTTGATATCATATTGAGGTACGCCACGATGATACTCCTGTTGGTAGATGTGCCCATCACGTTTGACCTGAACCACGACTTTCGAAGACAGTGCATTCACAACTGAGACACCAACACCATGCAGACCGCCGGATACTTTATATCCGCCGCCGCCAAACTTACCGCCGGCATGAAGGACGGTCATAACGACTTCCAGCGTCGACTTCTTCAGTTTGGCGTTCTCGCCGACCGGAATTCCGCGCCCGTTATCGACAACGGTAACGCTGTTATCCTCATGGACAATGATTTCGATATGGTCGCATATTCCCGCCATTGCTTCGTCAATACTATTGTCCACAACTTCCCATACCAAATGATGCAAACCCTTGGCACTGGTGGACCCGATGTACATCCCCGGACGTTTACGAACGGCTTCTAATCCTTCCAGTACCTGAATCTGATTCTCATCATATGTCGGTTGATTCATAGACATGCCTTCACCTACTTCTACAGATTCTGTTATGCCTGAGCTACAAAATGATTGGCTCTCTTCTTAAGCGTTGCAGAGGAGATCGGAGAGTAATAGACGATCGATTTCGTCACCACAATGGATTTCGGATCTTCTTCGCCAATCATCTCCACGACTTTATGCTGCTGGGCATGCGTGACGAACTGCTTGGAGATTTTTGAGGATTTCTCGATCGAGATATCAAAAATTCCAACCAGCTCCGACGAACGGATGATCTTCTCTCCGCCCAAATGAATATACATATGGAATCACTCCTTAAGAGCCCACCTGTCCGTCATGGACATGAAAAATGCTGGCACCCTTCAATTTGTCGGTATTCAAACTCTCAATGCCCGTCGCCGTGATGAATGTCTGCACTTTGCTCTGGAATGTCTCGATCAATTGTGTCTGCCGGTACGGATCCAATTCAGAAAGCACATCATCCAGAAGCAGCACCGGATATTCACCGATCTCTTCCTGTATCAGCTCGATTTCAGCCAGTTTCAAAGATAGCGCCGTCGTCCGCTGCTGACCTTGAGATCCATACGTTTGGACTTCTTTGCCATTAATATAAAAAGCCAGATCATCTCGATGAGGACCTGCCAATGTCATACCACGCCGTATTTCTTGCTCTTTCATTTGTGATAATTTTATCATAAATGTCTCAAATAAGACAGCTTCATCTTCTTCCTCCGCGTCAGCAAAGGACGGAAGGTAGTGTAAAGAGAGCTCTTCCAGGCCGTTTGTAATTCCCTGATGGATGCTTTCAGCCCACTTTTGCAGCTTTTTTATAAATTGTTTCCTCTTCTTGACGATTTTAACACCATGTTCTGCCAATTGGCTGTTCCAAATGTCCAGCATCGCTTGTTCGGCGCTGCCCTTCCCCCACAATTGCTTCAGCAGATTGTTACGCTGCACGAGCACCTTCTGGTATTGCTGCAGATGAAACAAGTAGCTTGGTGCCACCTGGCCGATCTCCATGTCAAGAAACCGGCGGCGAACCCCCGGCGTGCCTTTGACAATCTCCAGATCCTCGGGAGCAAACATTACGACATTGAGCGAGCCGATGAAATCGCTAAGCTTCCGCTGCTCAAGTCCATTGATTTTTGCTTTCTTCCCCTGCTGGGATAAGCTCAGCTCCAGCTTCAAAGCTCCGTACTTGCGGTCGATCTCGGCTGATATATGGGCACTGGATTGGTCGAATCCAATCAATTCGCGATCCTTGGAGGTACGGTGGCTCTTCGTTAAAGCAAGCACGAAGAGCGCCTCCATCAAATTCGTCTTTCCCTGAGCATTGCGTCCGATAATCAAATTAACGTCACCAAACGCCTCAAGCTGCAGCTTCTCGTAGTTTCGATAGTGCTGCAGGCTGACATTTTTGACAAACAAGCTTATCCTCTCCCTCGTCTTCCGCGCGTAGCGCCAAAGCGGCTGCGGGAGGCTGTCTATTGTGCTGCCACCTGAAACGTTCCGCAATCCTCCACCTTGACAATGTCGCCAGGTACCAGTTTGCGTCCGCGCCGCTCTTCCTTTTCGTCGTTGACCAGAACTGCTCCTTCCTGCAGCAGTGCCTTCGCCATCCCACCTGTGGATACGCAATCTGAAAGCTTCAAGAACTGATCCAGCTTGATATATTCACTGTGGATAAATATTTGTTTCATGACTTCGTCCTTTCATCCCTATCAACATGGGGATAACTTTAATTGGCCGTACGGTACGGCAGAATAATATATTGGCTCTTGCTGTCGTCGAGCGGTTTAAGAATGATCGGGCTCATAACTCCCATGAAAGCGATCATCAGCTGTTCACTTTCAACCACCTTGAGCACGTCCAGCATATATTTGGAGTTGAACGAGATGCGCAGCGGCTCCCCTTTGAAATCGACCAGATCCAATTCTTCACGCACTTTACCAAGCTCGGAAGAGCTGGAAGAGATCTCAATGCCGCCATGTTCCATCGTTTGCAGGAGAACAATGTTCGTTTTCTCCTCTTTGGAGAGCAGGTAAGCGCGGTCGATCGACTCGCTTAATTTTTTTGTGTCCAAAACGAGTTCTGTTTTATGCGATGTTGGAATAATTCTAGAAGTATCGGGATAAATGCCGTCCAGTATACGGGAATAGAACAGAACACGGTCAATTTTAAATAATACCTGATTATCGGCCACAACGATATCAACCAGCGTATTTTGGTCCGGAATGATTTTGCTCAGCTCATTCAGCGTTTTACCCGCAATAACGACATTGTTGAACGAAATGTCCTGCGCATTGTCCAGCTGTGCGGAGCGAGTTGCCAATCTGTGACGGTCTGTAGCGGTAAATTTCAGCTCATTGTCGTTCAGACTCCATAATACCCCAGTCAAAATAGGCGTTGTTTCATGGGTGGAAATGGAGAATACCGTTTGCTTGATCATATTTTTCAGCAGATCTCCAGGCAAAGAAACGGTTTGGCTGTCTTCGATGTTAGGCAATACAGGGAATTCTTCCGGGTCCAAACCCACCATCTGAATTTCCGTAGCTCCCGAAGAGATAAAGGTGTGGAAGTTTTCTTTTACCTCCATCTGGATTTCTTGGGAAGGGAGTTTCTTGATGATTTCAACAAAAAATTTGGCTGGCAGCACAACACTACCAGGCTGTTCTACTTGGACGATGGTATGCTTCTCATCTTCCGCAGGAATAAACGATTGAATGGAAATATCAGTATCGCTAGCAGTTAGTGTGACACCCGAATAGGTGACATCCAGTTTAATGCCGCTGAGGATCGGAATTGTGGTTCGGCTGGAAATCGCCTTGGATACGTGTTGAATGGATTCGTTTAATACATTTTTTAATATGCTGATTTTCATCAATTTCACTCCTTACGGAAAAATGAGAGGGGTTTTTTCACTTGGCGAATGCCAAGAGGATTCCCCTCTTTATGGTTAAATTATTTATTAATTATTATTAGTAATAGTAATAGGGGCACTGAATATGTGGATAAGCCCCAGAAAAGGCATAAAATTAAGCCTATCCACATGTGTATAGATTGTGCATAGGCTTTGAACTTGTTCAGGTTGGATTTTTGATTTTCTCCGTAATATTATTGACCACTTTAAACAGCTCCTGGTCATTTTTCAGAGATTGGGTAATCTTCTCATGGGCATGTATGACAGTGGTATGATCCCGGCCTCCGAATGCTTCTCCGATCTTGGGAAGGGAATAGTCGGTTAATTCACGGGATAGGTACATGGCAATTTGCCGCGGAAACGCGACGGCTTTGGTCCGTTTGCGGGCTTTGAAGTCTTCCAGCCTCAGGTTGTAATACTCGCCGACCTTTTGCTGGATGTCCTGAATCGTAATCATTCGCGGCCGACTGGACGGAATAATATCCTTCAGGGCTTCGGCTGCCAGATGCGTGGTTACGTCCTGATTGGTTAGGGAGGAATAGGCAACGACACGGATCAGGGCACCTTCGAGCTCACGAATGTTCGTATCGATCTGATTGGCGATATACATCATGGCTTCGTTCGGAATATCCAGATTCTCGGCTTTCGCTTTCTTGCGAAGAATAGCGATCCGCGTCTCTAGATCCGGTGGTTGAATATCGGTGATCAATCCCCATTCGAACCGGGAACGGAGCCGTTCTTCCAGCGTCGGTATCTCCTTAGGCGGACGGTCACTGGATATGATAATCTGCTTCCGCTCTTCGTGCAGGGCGTTAAACGTGTGGAAAAATTCCTCCTGCGTCGATTCTTTGCCTGCCAAGAACTGAATATCGTCAATGAGCAGAATATCGACGCTACGGTACTTGTTGCGGAAGCTTTCAGCGCGGTTATCCCGAATGGAGTTGATGAACTCGTTGGTGAATTTCTCGGAGGAAATATATACGACTCTACTGCTGGGATTGTGCTCCAAAATATAGTGGCCGATCGCATGCATCAAGTGCGTTTTTCCAAGACCAACTCCACCATATAGGAATAATGGGTTATACGCCTTAGCCGGAGCTTCAGCAACAGCGAGCGAGGCAGCATGCGCGAACCGGTTGCCAGAACCGATGACAAAGGTATCAAACGTATACTTCGGATTCAGCATATGAGACTGAATTTCTTCCCCGGATATTTCAAGCGGCGGCGAGGGCTGCTGCGGCACAGGTTCGTGTCCTTTAGCCTCTTCAATGACAAAGCGGACATCCACCTGTTTGCCCACCACCTCCAGTACGGTTGCACTAACCAGCTTGGTGTATCGGCTCTCCAGCCATTCCACAGCAAACGTTGTCGGTGCTGAAATGACGACGGAGTGATCGTTAATGGTCAATGCCTTGGTCGCTTTAAACCAAGTGTCAAAACTCGGTTTACTCAGCTTGGTTTGTATGATCGATAATATTTCTTGCCATAATTCGGAAGTATGGCTTTCCAA